>NZ_JBBCWZ010000008.1:0-70055 GCF_037145695.1 Acinetobacter sp. USHLN143 | reverse complement strand
TGGTCAACGAGCTGCCAATATCATGACTTTAATCCAGTCAGCAAAGCTGAATGGCTTGGATCCGTATGCCTATTTAAGTGATGTGCTGAAAAGGTTGCCAACACATAAAGTACCCCAAATAGAAGAATTACTACCTCACCGCTGGAAACCTGAACCCCGTTAAAACTTGGCGATGGCGTTCAGCGGATGCTTACATCGGTTTTTATGTTAAAAACCGATTCTTCAATTTATTAAAAACGCTATTTTTATTGGTATTTATTTTAATCAGTTAATTTTTTTTTGGTCTTCCTTTTGTGGTAGGAATAAGATCTTTAAACCACAAGCCAACCGATCGTTCCGATTTTAATTCTGGGGATAATAAGGGGTGAGAATCCCTCATATTGCTCATTACCATTGAAGTAATTTCTTTTCGTGATAAATGAGGATGGATGGCATAAATTCGTTTAGCAATTTCGCGAGCTTTATTTCTAGCAATATCTTTGTCTTTAGGTTCTTGTTTAGATAATTCTTTCTGACTAGCAATGAGTTGATAAATTGATTCCTTTGTTACAAGTAAGTTATTTTTGGAGATGGTATATGAGGTTCTAAAATTACATTTCTGTCTAAATGCTTTAATAGTTATTGGAGTGGGAGTGTATTTGAGAACATTCCAACCATGTTTTATTGGATAAGTGTGGTCGTGTATTTCGTCCGGTGAAATATCTGTTAGTAGTGTATATAGTCTATTTTTTCTTTTTAAATCATAAGCTAATGCAATATCTAGACTATGAGTTGTATTCATTATAAGTTTGTAAATCTCAGGGATGTATGTGAAATGAGGTATGACAAATTTTGGATTCGATTCAAAGTTAATAAATTTCAGCACATAAATTCTTTTGTAGTCGACTTCTGTTTCTCCTTCTAATCTAATTTGATTAGCTATAGATATATTGTTAGCGGTTGATCTTTCTTGTCTGTTTTTAAATAAAAAAGATAGAACTTCTAGAGCTCTATCTTTCTTGAACTGAATTTCCTCATGATTAAGGTTTTTGATTAAGTCTTTATCCTTGTCATAAATTACGCCGATACAACAATCTACAATGCGAAAACAAATAGTAATTTTACGTTGATAAATTAGATTAATCATTTCATCAAGTGTAGATATGATTTTCTCTGCTCGTAATTTAGTGAAAGCGATATTAAAAGAGTAATGCATTAATTAAACCGAAATTTTTCTAAACTGAATGATATTTGGATCTTCCAATTCATTAAGTCTTTGAGCTAATTCCTGTACAGTTGGATTGTAATAACGCATGAGCATTTTTAAATCTTTATGACCGGTAACTTTTGCTAAGTCTTGAATTGGAAGTTTCTTCGCAAGGCGTGTAGTAGCTTCATGCCTTGTGTCATGAAAGTTTAAATCAGTGATTCCTAATCTATTACTTACAACAAGCCAAAAATCATGCGATAGAGCATTGGATCTATTGGAAATGGTTAAAACTTTATCGCTATCCAATCCTTTCATCAATTCCAATAACTGAATTGCACGTCTAGAAAGCGGAACTTTTCTTGCCGTACCATTTTTTGTATCGGGCAGAAGTACGTGATCTTCATATACATTGCACCATTGTATATTGGTGATTTCACTTGCTCGCATTGCGGTTTCTAGGGCAAATAAAAATGCCCAAGCAACTTGTTGGCGTTTGGTGAGAGGTTGATAAGTCCCATCATATTTGAAGCCTTTAAGAATAATCTCTATTTCATGATCTGTAATACGGCGTTCTCTATGAGGGGCTTGAGTGGGTTTAGCTACATCTGTTAATGGGCTAGTTTTTAAAATACGTAACTCTTGACGTGCATATTTGAATACACTTCCAAGTGCCCCTAAATCGGATTTGACCGTAGAAGTTGAGACCTTAGACAAACGATCATTCCTAATTTCAATCATGTCTAATTGGTCTATATGAGTTATTGGTTTCTTCATTGGCTTAGGATAGTCATTTATTAGCTTTCTTAGCCGTGAAGCTGTTTTATCTCCTCCTTTCATATTCGGAGCTATGTTATGAATATACTTATTAATCAGTTCAGCGAGAGATATAGCTGATAATTTTTGTACTCGATCTTCTTTTTTCTTTTGATTTGGATCAATTCCTTCGGCAATTTGTTTTTTAATTTCATCGCGTTTTAAGCGAGCTTCCTTAGCTGAAAAGATTGGGTATTCACCTAATGTTGTTGTGTTCTTCTTACCATTAAATGTGTAAATCACTTTCCAAACTTTTCGACCGGTCGTAGAAGTGAAGAGATATAGCAATTCACTATCAAAATTTTTAACAGTTTTATCGTTAAGAGGCTGAATAGCTTCAATTTGCTTTACAGTGAGCATATTTATCGTATCTAGAAAAAAAGAAGTATTTAACTACCAACCTAACTACTTGATAGTTGGTTTTGGAGTGTTATTGATGGTAATTGTTAGGGGTGTGGTTTTCAATAAAATTTATTTAAAATAATAACTTATGATCATTTTTTGACTAAATGTTTTTGAGTGTTAGTTAAAGTAGATCGCAATCATATGGCGATTTATTGAGTTATTCAGATTCAAGTTTAGAGATTCAAAAAGTCCCGCTTTCGAGCGGGATTTTTTATGACATTTTAATTATATTTATTTAATCCAGCCCATTCGAATTAAAGGCGAAAATAACCAATAATGAATACCCAAAATAAAGTTCATGATTTGATTCTCATATTTCCACCACAATGGTAATCCAGCTAAATTTACTGTTATTGCCATCAGAAACGCACCCAGCATATCAATCGGAAAATGCACACCGACATAAACACGCGACCACGCTACCAGCCAAGCTGTCCAGATTAGAATTCTTCCCAAGTCTCGCTGCGGTGAAAAATAATAGGCGAAGGCAATCCCACTAAAAATACTCATATGGTTGCTGGGAAAAGAACCAGTCGGTGCATGTTCAATCAGGGTGCGACCAACATCCATCACAAACGGGCGTGGGGTATTGAGTACCGCAGACAATACTTCACTCATCAATAATGTAATAGCTGTAAAGATGAAGGCTTTAATAATCCCTGTTTTTACTTCGTAACTACCACGGAACCAAGCAATAGCAAAAATCAGCAAAAAGAGATAAACCAGGTCATGCGCAATCAGGGAGGCATAGTTGATCATCCAGATTGAGGCTTGGTCGGGTACATTTAAGATATGAAACAGGTAAAGATTCAGTTGGTCAAGGGACATGAGCAGAGAGGACTGGAACAAATGTCCGTTACTCTAAACCGGTCAAACCTCAATTCCTACCTGAGTTTGTATGAATTTGTAGCCTCGCTTTTTAAAGAATATTCACATGATAAAAAACCACTCAAAAGAGTGGTTCTTAAAAGTCTGAATAATATAATGAGGTCTTATTTAAACTGAATCGCTCCATTCGCGCTGACGGCCATTTGCGATTCGCCTGCTGCAACTTCCTGCTCAGGAACCGCCATATCAGCCGATGCAGATTTCATCATGGCCATACGCGGTACTGGCTGTGGTGAATAATTGTTAGTATTCAGGTTTAAGTTCACCAGTTGATAACTCGGTTTGTTCCAGGTCTGGGTGAGTGCCTGTGCGCGTTGCTGGAAGTTTTTGGTGGCTTCAATCATCAGCTCGCTTTCAACTTTTTTACGCTTTTCGTCAGATACCTTGAAATTAATCGACTGGGTCTGGAAGTGCTGTTGTAATTCAGCAATCAATTGAGATGTCGCTTTAAAATCTTTTGATTCCAGACGAATCTGGGCACGACCACGCCATTCTTTTAATTTGCGGTTGTCATTGTCATAAATAGGGTAAGTACTTTGTGCCCCAGTCTCGATTTTCACAGTTGGATATTTGCGTGCTGTGGCAATTGCTTGATTCATCAGCTGGTTAATTTGAGTGGCCAGTTCAGCTGGTTGTTTGTTGGATTTTTCAATATAAAGCACAGCATGCATTTCATCATTTGAGATTTCACGGCTGGCCTCTGCTGAAAGATTAACAACATTATAATTCAGAGATTCAGCAGGAGCTGCAAATGCGCCTGTGGCGAGGGTGCTGGCAAGGATCAAACTGGTAAGTGCTAAGAGACGCATGAAATTGTCCTGTTTTTCTTAAAATTGGCCATCTAAGCCGTTGTTAAAATATTAAATCTCAATTGTGATCTTTTTACGAAATATTTGTCGTAAGAGTGTTAAATTTTCTTTAATTTTATCTCATTATTTAATTTATATTTATTATTAATAATTAAATACTTAATGAATAATTTTGAGATTGATTACCTGAATGTCGCCTACGCTACAAAAAAGCATAAAAGAACACGCTTTTCTTTCTGCTGTCACACTGTAAGATGATGATTTAGGGGATGGATTAGCATGATGTTTTTTTTCGATAAAGATTAGGACAAAATGTGACTGAAAGTTGTTTATTTTCCTGAAAAATTCGGTATCATCCGCCTCCTAGTTATTCGAATACAAAACTGCTAGCTAGAACCTTTATAAAGCGCCGAGTCAAAGGACCAAACGTCACCAGACTTATTTCTTTCACCCATATCAGAGATGGTAATTCGATATGAGCGTTACTTCTGTAAACCCTGCCACCAATTCCACAAACGAATACTACTTGACTCGCCAAAGTCAGATGGAATCGAATGTGCGTAGTTATCCACGTAAATTACCGTTAGCGATAGCGAAAGCACAAGGTTGCTGGGTTACCGATGTTGAAGGTACTGAGTACCTTGATTGTTTAGCTGGGGCAGGGACGTTGGCATTAGGCCATAATCATCCTGCGGTCATTCAAAGTATCCAGGATACGATTGCAAGCGGTTTACCATTGCATACCCTGGATCTTACTACTCCTTTAAAAGATGCTTTTACTGAAGCACTTCTTTCTTATCTTCCAGGTGGCCAAGAAGAATACTGCTTGCAGTTCTGTGGTCCATCCGGTGCAGATGCAACCGAAGCCGCGATTAAACTGGCGAAAACCTTTACCGGTCGTAGCTCAGTGATCAGCTTCTCTGGCGGTTATCACGGTATGACTCACGGTGCATTGGCAATGACAGGTAACCTGTCTGCGAAAAATGCAGTGAACGGCTTGATGCCGGGTGTACAGTTCATGCCATACCCGCATGAATACCGTTGCCCATTGGGTCTTGGTGGTGAAGCCGGTGTTGATGCCCTGACTTACTACTTTGAAAACTTCATTGAAGATGTAGAAAGTGGTGTGACCAAACCTGCAGCTGTAATTCTTGAAGCGATTCAAGGTGAAGGCGGTGTGGTAACGGCGCCAGTAAAATGGTTGCAAAAAATCCGGGAAGTGACTGAAAAACACAACATCGTATTGATTCTTGATGAAGTTCAGGCTGGTTTTGCACGTTCAGGCAAAATGTTTGCATTCGAACACGCAGGGATTGAACCTGATGTTGTAGTGATGTCTAAAGCCGTAGGTGGTAGCTTGCCGCTTGCCGTACTGGGTATTAAACGTAAGTTTGATGCTTGGCAACCTGCTGGTCATACCGGTACTTTCCGTGGTAACCAATTGGCGATGGGTACAGGTCTTGCAACGATCAATACCATTAAAGAACAGAACCTGGCTCAAAATGCACAAGAGCGTGGTGATTTCCTGCAAGCTGAACTTAAAAAACTGGCTACTGAATTCCCGTGTATCGGTAACGTGCGTGGCCGTGGTCTGATGATCGGCGTTGAAATCGTAGATGAGCGCAAAGATGCGGATCATATGGGTTCTTTACCTGCTGATGGTCAGTTGGCTGCAGCGATCCAAACCGCTTGTTTCAACAATAAATTATTGCTTGAGAAAGGTGGTCGTAACGGTACAGTGATTCGTTTACTTTGCCCGTTGATCATTACTCAAGACGAATGTGTTGAAGTGATTGCTCGTTTCAAAAAATCGGTTGCTGAAGCACTAGTTGCAGTTCGAGGCGCATAATTCATGGTAGATTTCGCAGAACATCGTAAAGCGTTACTCTGCAATGATGCTGCATCCATTGCTGACTATCAGGCTGGCATGGACCAAGCGACCAAAGCGGTTGCGGCATGGTTGCAAAACGACAAAATGTACACTGGCGGCAGCATTAACGAGCTACGCAGTGCGATTGCATTTAATCCTTCAAAAGAAGGTTTGGGTGTAGAAAAATCTCTTGAGCGTATGGTTGAGCTATTCCTCAACAAGAGCTTAAAAGTACATCATCCACATTCACTTGCGCATCTTCACTGTCCAACAATGGTGACCAGTCAGATCGCGGAAGTGCTGATTAACGCAACCAACCAGTCAATGGACTCATGGGATCAAAGCCCGGCCGGTTCGTTGATGGAAGTTCAGCTGATTGACTGGTTACGTCAAAAAGTGGGCTATGGTGCAGGTCAGGCCGGTGTATTCACTTCTGGTGGGACACAGTCTAACTTGATGGGCGTATTGCTGGCGCGTGATGCTTGCATTGCGAAAAACTGGAAAGACGAAAACGGTAATCCGTGGTCGGTTCAGCGCGATGGTATTCCTGCGGATGCGATGCGTAATGTCAAAGTCATCTGTTCTGAAAATGCACATTTCTCTGTGCAAAAGAACATGGCGATGATGGGCATGGGCTTCCAGTCAGTGGTCACTGTTCCTGTGAATGAAAATGCACAGATGGACGTAGATGCACTGGAAAAAACCATGGCGCATCTTCAGTCTGAAGGCAAGATCGTGGCATGTGTGGTGGCAACAGCGGGTACAACGGATGCTGGTGCGATTGATCCATTGAAAGCAATTCGTGAAATCACCAATAAATATGGCGCGTGGATGCACATCGATGCGGCATGGGGTGGTGCACTGATTCTATCCAATGACTATCGTTCTATGCTGGACGGGATTGAGCTGTCGGATTCGATCACGCTTGATTTCCATAAGCATTATTTTCAAACCATTTCTTGTGGCGCGTTCCTGCTGAAAGATGAAGCGAATTACCGTTTCATGCATTATGAAGCAGAGTATCTGAACTCCGCTTATGATGAAGAGCATGGCGTTCCTAACCTGGTATCGAAGTCACTACAAACGACGCGTCGTTTTGATGCATTGAAATTGTGGATGACAGTTGAAGCACTGGGCGAAGAGCTTTATGGTTCGATGATCGATCATGGCGTGAAATTAACCCGTGATGTGGCAGACTACATTAAAGCGACTGATGGTCTGGAGCTTCTGCTTGAGCCTCAATTCGCGTCTGTCTTGTTCCGTGTGGTTCCAGCGGGATATCCGGTTGAATTACTCGATACGCTCAATCAAAACGTAGCAGACGAACTGTTTGCACGTGGTGAAGCGAACATTGGTGTGACGAAAGTTGGTCAGGTTCAGTCTCTGAAAATGACTACTTTAAGCCCGGTTGCAACGCTTGATAATGTGAAGAACCTGTTGGCGCTAGTGCTTGCAGAAGCGGATCGTATCAAGGATTCAATCGCTGATGGTACCTACACGCCACCAATTGCATAAGTGATTGTGGTGTGAAAAAAGGAGATCGAAATGATCTCCTTTTTTTGTAGGCTTAAAAAATAAAAAGGTCATTTCCCAGATCGAAATTCCCCACAAAAACACGGAAGATCTGAATCCCGTTTAGCCTGTTATTTATTTGTCATAGGCTTATGTAAAACTGGGGAGCAGGATTTATCCTGAGTTCAGTTTTATAAAAATTGTTACATGTCATTGGTCTAAAATTTTTTATTGAAGTGAATGACATAAAGAACTTAATCATTGAAATCCATAAAAATTTAATCAAGAAAAAGCCGCTAGATTAAAAATCACTAAATCGTAATAAAGCTGTAACTTATCTGTCATATTCTAAAATCAAAATGCAGGTATCGAAAGAAGTACAAAACTGAATAAAAAGTGGTGTACTCCAAATTTGCATAAATGAGAGAGATACTAGAATGCGCTTTACAAATATAGCTTTAGCATTAGCAGTAACCGGGGCAACTGCTGTAACGACTGCACACGCAGCACGTGACACCATTCAAATTGCAGGTTCTTCAACTGTACTTCCATATGCCAGTATCGTGGCAGAAGAATTCGGTAATACTTTTCCACAGTTTAAAACACCAGTTGTCGGTTCTGGCGGTTCTTCAGGTGGTTTAAAGCAGTTCTGTAATGGCGTGGGTGATAACACGATTGATATCGCAAACTCTTCTCGTCAAATCAAGAGTACAGAGCTGGCAGAATGTAAAAAGAATGGCGTTAACCAAGTCCTAGAAATCAAAATTGGTTATGACGGTATTGTGTTTGCATCGAATGCAAACAAAGCGGCTTATAAACTGCGTCCACAACATGTCTTCGCTGCACTTGCTGCACAACTTCCATCAAATGGAAAAATGGTCGCTAACCCGTACACGCGTTGGAACCAAATTGACAAAGCACTTCCGAATGAACCGATCACCCTGGTAATTCCTGCGTCGAATCATGGTACGCGCGAAGTCTTCCAGGAGAAAATGGTGGATGCAGGTTGTGAAACGTATGCTGTAATTAAGTCTCTAGACAAAGATGCCAAGAAAAAAGCTTGTACAACATTCCGTAAAGATGGCCGTGTGGTTGAGATTGCCGGTGACTATACCGAAACATTGGCACGTTTAAAAACTTCTCCAAGTGCGGTAGGTGTGTTTGGCCTAGGTTTCTATGACCAGAACCGTGACCGTCTACGTGTTGCTACGGTGAACAATGTAGCGCCTTCTGAAAAGACCATCTTGAATGGTGCTTATCCGGTATCACGTCCATTGTTCTTCTATGTGAAAGGCGAGCACTTGAAATCGATCAAAGGCTTACCGCAGTTCACAGAATACTTCCTGAACAAGAAAGTATCTGGCAAAGGCTCTAAGCTGGAAAAAGCAGGTCTGATTTCAATGTCTGATAAAGAACGTGCGGCAGTCCTGGCAAATTTCAAGGCTGGTAAAGCGGTTGTTGTGAAGTAATAAATGATTTTGAAAACGCTGGTGGTAGGGTCAACCTACCATCGGCTTTTTGCGATAAACAAGTTTTTTCAAACCATGAAAATTGAAAAAACAGTGGAGAATACATGAATCTGCTACTTATAGGTGTGTTATTGGCCATCATGGCCATAGCCTATCAAATCGGATTAAGTAAAAGCCGTAGCTTAGCAGGTAAGGGAAGCAATTCTGCAAACTTACACTCGCGTCCTGGATATTATGGTGCCCTGGTTGCACTATGGTGTGGTATCCCTGCGTTTTTAATTTTGATTGTTTGGAACATGGTGGAACCCACTTTTCTGGAGCAGGTCGTACTCAACCATTTGCCAGAAAATGTTTCTGCTAGTCTGGATCCGGCAAGTCTGAGTGTTGTGATTGATCGCGTTCAGGCACTTGCCTCAGGTTTCGGGGTCAGTGATACACCTGCAGCCTATGAAGTTGCAGCAGCAGAACAGCTGGCTAAATTCTCGACCATTGGTACCTTTGCCAAATTGGCAGTCGTGATTTCGGCTGCGCTGGCCGGTCTGGTCTGGGCCAAGAAACATATTAGCCAGGAATTCCGTGCACGTAACCAAGTCGAAAAAATGATTAATATCGGCCTGGCATTGTGTTCAGGTGTGGCGATTCTGACCACTCTCGGGATTGTGATGTCGATGTTTGGCGAGGCAATGCGTTTCTTCAGCTTCGTCAGCCCACTGGATTTCTTCTTTGGTACCCAATGGAACCCGGGATTTAGTACCTCTGGCAGTGCTGAAGGCAGTTATGGTTTATTGCCACTGTTATGGGGCACGCTCATGGTCAGCGGGATCGCACTTTTAGTTGCAGTTCCGGTTGGCCTGATGATTGCGATCTATCTGGCAGAATACGCTTCACCGCGATTCCGCTCTTGGGCAAAACCTACAATTGAAGTGTTGGCGGGTATTCCTACGATTGTCTATGGTGTCTTTGCCTTGATGATCATCGGTCCATTCCTTAAAAGCATGGGTGCCCTGGTCGGACTCGAAATTAATGCGACCAGTGCGCTGACTGCCGGTCTGGTGATGGGCATCATGATTATTCCGTTCGTATCTTCTCTGTCAGATGACATCATCACTCAGGTGCCGCGTGCCTTACGTGATGGCTCTTTGGGTTTGGGTGCCACCAAATCTGAAACGATCCGTCAGGTAGTTTTACCCGCAGCCTTGCCGGGTATTATTGGTGCGTTCCTGTTGGCGGCGTCACGTGCGATTGGTGAGACCATGATCGTGGTTCTTGCAGCCGGGAACAGCCCACAGTTGCATGCCAATCCACTTGAAGCCGTGTCTACGGTCACGATTACCATCGTGAATCAGCTAACTGGCGATACTGACTTTGCTAGTCCACAAGCACTGGTGGCCTTTGCACTAGGACTGACGCTATTCGTTATTACCTTAGGTTTGAACATTGTTGCACTGATCATCGTGCGTAAATATCGTGAGCAATACGACTAATGAGTACTTCAAATACAACGCCTGTGGATCAGCGTATTGATCCATCCATCGCCGCCGAGCTGCGTGAAAAGCGTAAGAAGACCATTCAAAGCTCTTTGGCACGACGTCATCGTAAAGAAAAAACCTTTCGTTTATTTGGTTTCTCTGCGGTACTGGCAGGTCTGTTCTTTGTGGTATTGCTGTTCGGGAGTATTTTATCCAAAGGTTTGCCTGCATTCTGGCAAAGCAGCATGAGTTTGCCGATTCATTTCGATCCAGCCATTGTGGATATTGGTCCAAAACCGAAGCCAGCTGCAGGAGAATCTCCAGCACAGTTTGAAGATCGCTTTATCGCCTGGCAGACCGAAGTCGGAATGGTGGATTGGGATGCGCTGATTATCAACGGCATGATTGCCAAAGACAGCAAGCTGGAAAGCCAGCGTGATGAACTGGGTTCTTTATATACCAGTTCTGAGGCGTACCGCTTGCGAGACATGGTCATGAATGATCCGAGTCTGGTCGGTCAAAGCAAGGAAGTGAAAATTCTGGCGGATGCCAATGTCGATGTCTGGCTGGCAGGAAATATTGACCGTGATCTTCCCGATGAACAGCAGCAGCTCAGTCCTGAAGTACGTCAGGTGGCGGACGAGATGAAAGCCTCTGGTGTGATTGAAAATAGTTTCAATACCAATATTTTCACCAGTCCTGACTCGCGCAGTTCACCAGCAACTTCTGGCTTGGCAGGCGCCTTTATGGGCTCGCTGTTCATGATGATGATCGTGATCTTTATCTCGATTCCAATCGGGGTGGCTTCCGCGATCTATCTGGAAGAGTTTGCACCGAAAAACTGGATTACCGATGTGGTCGAAGTCAATATTAACAACCTGGCAGCCGTTCCCTCAATTGTCTTCGGTCTATTGGGTGCAGCGATCTTCATTGGCTGGATGCATTTGCCACTCTCAGCACCATTGGTGGGTGGTCTGGTGCTGAGTCTGATGACCTTACCGACTGTGATCATCACCACACGCGCATCACTTAAAGCGGTTCCACCTTCGATTCGTCAGGCAGCTTTGGGCCTCGGTGCTTCTCGCATCCAGACAGTATTCCATCACGTCTTGCCTTTGGCTTTACCGGGTATTTTGACAGGCGCAATTATCGGGGTTGCACAAGCTTTAGGTGAAACCGCACCATTGTTATTAATCGGGATGAGTGCTTTTGTTGCCAGCGTTCCAGCCACACCATTTGATCAGTCAACGGCTTTACCTGTACAGATTTTCTTATGGCAAGGCAATGAATTGCGTAACTTCTTTGAAGGGCGTACCGCAGCAGCAATTATTGTACTTCTGGCCATGATGATCAGCTTGAACAGCCTGGCCATCTGGTTACGTAAGAAATTTGAAGTCCGTTGGTAATAGGGGCAGAATCATGAACACAACTGTTATTCAAAATTCCTTAAAAAAGGATCAAATCGTGAATCCACAACAGACACAATTCACCTCGGATGAGGCGACACAAAAGCCGGCAACTCCGTTTGTTTCCCAGTTCGATACGCAAAGCAGCAGCAAAAAAGATGCGAAGTCGACGAATGTGAAACTTAGTACTTCTGATGTGCATGTGTACTATGGTGAAGCGGAAGCGATTAAAGGCATTGACCTGAACATTTATGAAAATGAAGTGATTGCTTTTATTGGGCCATCAGGCTGTGGTAAATCGACCTTTCTGCGTACCTTAAACCGCATGAACGATACCATTGATAGCTGCCGTGTAACCGGTAAAGTGATGTTGGATAACCAAGATATTTATGATCCAAATCTTGATGTGGTCTTGCTACGTGCACAGGTTGGTATGGTGTTCCAGAAGCCGAACCCATTTCCAAAATCAATCTTCGATAATGTCTCCTATGGCCCAAAACTGCATGGTTTGGCGCGTGACAAGTACGATCTTGAAGAAATTGTCGAAGGCAGCTTGCGCAAAGCCGGTCTGTGGGAAGAAGTGAAAGATCGTTTGAACCAGCCGGGAACAGGTTTGTCAGGTGGTCAGCAGCAACGTCTGTGTATCGCGCGTACGATTGCAGTCAGTCCAGAAGTCATTTTGATGGATGAACCGTGTTCGGCACTTGATCCCATTGCAACCGCCAAAGTGGAAGAGCTGATTTCTGAGCTATCTACGCAATATACCATCGCGATCGTAACTCACTCCATGCAACAGGCAGCACGTGTATCGGATCGTACTGCGTATTTCCATTTGGGGGATCTGATTGAAGTCAACTCGACCGAAAAAGTCTTTACCCAGCCAGATCATCAGTTGACTGAAGCCTATATTACCGGGCGTTTCGGTTAATCCCATATCTAGAATAAGAGCCGCAAGGCTCTTTTTTTATAGGTGAAATAGATGGTGATAATCGTAATAATTCTCGAAATAAAGTTGAAAAAAACCGAAATTGACCTAATCTAAAGGAATAAATCCGAATTAAATAGAGAATAGATTTTTTATGTTATTTCATACTCCGAAACTGTCCGCTGAAATCCGTATTAGTCATCTCAATGCGCGTATCAATGAACAACGAAAAAAAATAGCGCAAACTACTGGCTCTAAACTGGAACTTTTACAGTTATCACAACAACTGTCAAAAGAAGCGCGTGCGCGTAAGAAAACCAATCAAAAAATCTATGTACTCGATTTTAAAGGCGATATGGCGGCTTCTGCGGTAGAAGGCTTGCGTGAAGAAATTACCTTGATTCTGGCCACAGCCAAAGCCGGTCGTGACCGTGTTGTAGTGCGTCTGGAAAGTCCGGGCGGCATGGTTCATGGTTATGGACTTGCAGCAGCTCAACTGGTACGTTTACGCGAGGCAGGTTTTCATCTGACCATCTGTGTCGATAAAGTGGCCGCTAGTGGCGGTTATATGATGGCGTGTATCGCCAATGAAATTATTTCTGCACCATTCGCGATTGTCGGTTCAATTGGTGTGGTTGCTCAAGTCCCCAACTTTAACCGCCTGCTGAAAGACAATAAAATCGACTTTGAACTCTATACCGCAGGACAGTACAAACGTACCGTGACTATGTTTGGTGAAAATACCGAAGAGGGTAAGGCCAAGTTTGAAGAAGAATTACAGCAAACACATGCTTTATTCAAACATTTCGTTGAAAAGTATCGCCCACAGCTGAATATTGAAAAAGTGGCCACTGGTGAGCATTGGTATGGTCGGGATGCGCTAGATCTAAATCTGGTGGATAAACTGCAAACCTCAGATGAATACCTGCTCAACTTGTTGCCCCAACATGATATCTATTCCATCCAGACCCGCAAGAAACCAACTTTGGGTGAAAAACTGGGCCTGCAAGCAGCGCAAATTGCTGATTCACTGGTACCCACTGTCATGAATAAAGTCATGGAAAGCTTAAGTAAAGCCAATGCAAACTTGGTACAAATGCGTGATCCAAAACTTTAATTCAGTTGATCTTGAATGAATTTTAAAGCTCACTTCGGTGGGCTTTTTTATTTTTTGAAATCATATTGTTGTGATATAAGTGGAGTACTCTGATTGAGTCTAGGCTCATATGCTCACGTTTATTTTGTTGCTTGGGTTTTTTAGTATCGTATTTATTCCGATGTTATGTATGCTTTATTCTGAAGCAAAATTAACTCAGGATAATTCTAAGAAGGTTTTGTTTTGGCTGAGTTTTCTACCCGGCGTTTGTATCTTTCTGCTGTATAGCTTTCTAAAGCCCAATGATCCACCTGTTATTCCATCGAAAGAATGTGGCGTTGTGCAGTTTTATCAGATGCATAAAGTTCGAGGTGGTAACGAATTTGAACGTGTGAGTATTCGCTTTGATGGCGCTCAATAGTCGGCATTTATTCTTCGATAAGCATCTGGATAAAATCCCTCAAGGCCAAAAGGCCTGCTTTGAATATCTAGATAAGTTCAAATATCCACATTTGTCAGAATCTAAGTTTGTTCAATGGATTGAACCGAATGAAATGTAAACCATCACTGAAACTAATCAGATAAAATAAAGCATATTTTATTGTTAGAGCAGAAACATGGCTATAGCTGAAGCATTTCTTGCGACGCAAAATTGTTATTTTAATTATGAATTTGAAGAACTTTATTTAGAGGATGATTTTCCTGAGGAGTTATCTGTGTCACTGCGTGGCATAATGTTCCGTCATGAGATTCAATATCCTGATGCAACCTATTTCATTTATTACAGTGAGATGTTGACGGGGAATGAACTGCAAAAAATGAAGGATGATTGGATGCGATATTGCCCATATTCTTAATTGAAGAATATGAACGTAATTAAATGCGTCATCCAAAACTTTAATTCAGCTATTAGATTGTGATTTTAAAAGCTCACTTCGATGAGCTTTTTTGATTTTTCGGTATCAATTGCAGCCCGCCTGTTATCGCCGCGCCAATCGTAGCAAGCAAGATGTCTTTGTGCGCATCCCACATATCACCTTGTTGTCCATTATAGTTTTCAGCTTCCTCAGGAGATAAACCAATGGCAATCAGCCATTCCAGCCATTCATAGAGCATGCTGCTGGCCACCACAAACTGAATCACCAGCAGGAAAATGACCACAGGTTTTTGCTGCGGTAACCAGACCTGAAACAGGCGATGGAAAATTGGATAAAGTAATAATCCGTAGGCCAGATGGACAAATCGGTCGAACAAATTGCGTGACCAGTGCATGGCTTCATTCAGATTAAAGCCAAAAATCTGTTCGATCCACTGGTTATAGGGCACATAAGAATACAGATAGTGCGCAGCAATCACATGAACAATCAGAAAAAGAATATATAAATTAAAACTTAAAAAATTCAGCCCGATTTTATACAGGCAGATGAGCAGCATGATGATCATGAAAACTGTGCCTGCTTGATGCAAGAGATAAGCTTCCAGTTCTAAAGGACGAATACTGGCAAGCAAACTCGCCAGAATTAAAATGCCCAGGCTCGCGTAATGTTTGGCAGAAAGTCGATGTTCAATCATGTCGTTATTATGAAATATCTTTTTTAGAATAAAACACATTATAAATAAAAAGGCGAAGCCTGAGCTTCGCCTTTTCGTCTTATTGCAAATTAGATTTTTGCAATCAGCGCAGCTACTTGTTTGGCCTGGTCAGCAGCATTACCTGTATATGATGCAGGTGTCATTTCCGCTAAACGCGCACGGTCAGCAGCAGGAACAGCTTCTAACTCGTTGCCGTTTACGAAATCAACCATCATGTCGCGAGTCATGGCTTGACCACGAGTCAGGGCTTTTAGTTTTTCGTATGGTTTTTCAACGTTGTAACGACGCATTACAGTTTGAATAGGCTCAGCCAATACTTCTTGCGCATTGTCTAAATCTTCATTGATACGCGCAGCATTCAACTCAAGTTTACCAATACCTTTAGAGCAAGCTTCAAAAGCAATTAAGCTTTGCGCAAAACCAACACCCATGTTACGAAGCACCGTAGAGTCAGTCAGGTCACGCTGCCAGCGAGAAATAGGCAGTTTTTCGCCAAGGTGTGCAAGTACAGCATTGGCAATACCCAAGTTACCTTCAGAGTTTTCAAAGTCAATTGGGTTAACTTTGTGTGGCATGGTTGAAGAACCAACTTCGCCTTCTTTTAGTTTTTGCTTGAAGAAACCAAGAGAGATATAGCCCCAAATGTCACGGTTAAAATCGATCAGAATAGTGTTGAAACGACGTAGCGCATCAAACAGTTCAGCCATATAGTCATGTGGCTCGATTTGAGTGGTGTACGGGTTGAAGTCTAGACCCAAAGACTCTACAAATGCTTGTGAGTGCGCAGGCCAGTTGATGTCTGGGTAAGCAGAGTAGTGCGCATTGTAGTTACCTACTGCACCATTGATTTTGCCCAGTAGCTCAACATTTTTGAACTGTTTGATTTGGCGTGCGAGGCGGTAAGCCACGTTCGCCATTTCTTTACCCAAAGTTGTCGGGCTTGCAGTTTGACCATGAGTACGAGACAACATTGGCTGGTCTGCATGCTTTTCAGAAAGCGCAACGATTGAATCGATGATTTGCTGCATAGATGCAACCAGTACATCACGACCGCTTTTCAGCATCAAGGCATGTGACAGGTTGTTAATATCTTCAGACGTACATGCAAAGTGAATGAATTCACCGGCATTTTTAAGTTCTTCGATACCAGCGATTTTTTCTTTCAGGAAATACTCAACCGCTTTAACGTCGTGGTTAGTGGTGCGTTCGATCTCTTTGATGCGATTGGCATCATCTTCAGAAAAATCGCTCACAATCGCATCAAGCGCTGCATTAGTTTCGCCTGAAAACGCCGGTACTTCAGTAATTTCCGGGTGGTTTGCAAGCGCTTGTAACCAACGCACTTCAACAGTCACACGAGCATGGATTAAACCAAACTCAGAAAGAAAAGGACGTAGAGCATCACATTTGCTCGCGTAACGTCCATCTAATGGAGAAAGTGCAGTTAAAGCGTTCATATCGATTCCTTAGATTTTGGAATTAAACGTAAAACGAAACACGTGCAGCATCAGTTAAACCACCTGAAACTGTAAACGCGCTAGATTCTGAATATCTTGTAGCAACTTGCGCTTGCCAAATACCATGCCCCAAGAGCTGCCACCGAGCTGACGCCACAAGTGCGCCATTTGCAAACCGGTAAATAAGGACGCACGAATACGGTTGGTGTGTCCGGCATCTTTAAAGGCTTCAGCATTACCACGTACCATAATGCGCGGATTAATCTGTCCGGCCGTATCGACATAGGTTTGAGCGAGATTGGCAATGATGCTGGGGTGCAGGTAATTATTATCAAAGAAAGAAAGCTGTCTGAGAATTTTCTGTTGGGACTGTTCAATAATTTCAACAAATTTGGGATTGCTATAGACCTTCTTTTCTAACTGAAGAAGTGCCATTGCATAGCTCATGGGAAGTTTGGTGCTGGAAAGTTTTGGAATTCTGGATTTTGGAGAAGTATTGAAGGGTTGAATAATGCTGCTTTCTAATGTTTTTAAACCTAAGGAAATATCAGCCAGTTGATTAAAAAAGTCTAGGGTCTGGGCATTTTGATTACTGCCGGGACGGATATTAAGACTGGCTCTAATCAACTGTTCAAAATAAAAGTTACCACTTTCACCAATGCTTTGCTGACCTGTCAATGCTGTCATATGGGTCAGCTGGGTGGCCTGAAACACACCCGCTAATGCCAAAGCACGATTTTGACGAGTATTCAACGTTGTGGCTGGTTGAAATGGTAACTCCGTCATGCCGAATTCATCCTTTTATAAAATCAGGTTTAGGTGCATTGGTATGATGAATCACACCACCCCCTAAACAAACTTCACCTGAATAGAACACCACGCTTTGACCCGGGGTCACTGCACGTTGAGGTTCATCAAACTCAACACGAACACCATTCGGTGATTCTGAATCTTGATACACAGTACATGCTTGATCAGTCTGACGGTAACGGGTTTTGGCCGTACAGCGGAAGCCTGTTTCAGGAATATCCTGCTCACCTGCGACCCAGTCAATCGCTTCACTCCAAAGTGTAGTACTTTGCATGAGTGGGTGTTCATGGCCTTGACCGACCACCAGACGATTGCCTTCGATATCTTTATGCAATACGAACCAGGCACCTTCAGCAACGCCCTTCATACCGCCAATACCAATACCACCGCGTTGACCGAGCGTATAGTACATTAAGCCGTGATGATCACCAACCTCTTTACCGTCTTCCAGCACGATTTTTCCGGGTTGAGCGGGTAAATATTGCTTCAAGAAGTCATTAAAACGACGTTCACCAATGAAACAGATCCCGGTCGAGTCTTTTTTCTTGGCAGTAACCAGATCTAATTCTTCTGCAATTTTACGGACTTGTGGCTTTTCAATTTCACCAACAGGGAACAGGGTCTTATTAATTTCACGACCATGGACAGCATGCAGGAAATAAGTCTGGTCTTTGTTATTGTCCACACCACGCAATAAAGGTGCATATTCTTCACCACGTGAGTTGGTCATGGTTTCACCACGACGGCAGTAATGGCCTGTGGCAATAAAGTCTGCACCCAAGTTAATCGCGTGATCTAAGAAGGCACGGAATTTAATTTCTTTATTACATAAAATGTCTGGGTTTGGCGTACGGCCAGCCGCATATTCCGCCAGGAAATGCTCGAATACGCGATCCCAATATTCCATGGCAAAGTTTGCGGTATGCAGTTTAATCCCGATTTTGTCGCAAACGGCTTGTGCATCGGCAAGGTCATCCATCGCCGTGCAATATTCTGTGCCGTCATCTTCTTCCCAGTTTTTCATGAAAAGACCTTCAACCTGATAACCTTGTTGAAGTAAAAGGGCAGCAGAAACAGATGAATCTACACCACCTGACATACCGACGATGACACGTTGTTGCATAGGATTAGGCATCCAAATTTGAAATTAAGGGAGAATTTTGGTGCTCGTAAATGAGCGATAAAGGATATTTTTGACCTGAAAGCGCATCTTGCACGGCTTTAATCACCAATGGACTACGCGCGCGAGCAGATTCAATCAGTTCATCAAGCGTCATCCAGACTGCGCCGATAATATCTGTATCTAAAGTGGCACTTGGGTCATAGTCAATGGATTTGGCCAAGAAACAGAAACGGTAATAAGTACGATCCGGGAACATCGGTGGAGTATAGGTATATATACCTAATAAGTGTTTTACTTCCACCCTATGACCTGTTTCTTCCATGGTTTCACGAATTGCGGCTTCAATAATGGTTTCACCGCATTCAACATGACCTGCTGGCTGATTAAATACCGTGTGTGTCACACCTTCTGTATGTTCTTCTACAAACAGGAATTTTCCGTCTTTTTCAACGACAGTTGCGACAGTGACATGAGCAGTCCAAGCGGTCATAAAGCAGCACCATGGAAGAGGATGCACTATTGTATAAAATTTTAGGGTGTGTGGCTATGATGAAATTTTCCGAAAACTATAGTTTTAAACTTTCCTTCAAATTCATTGTTATGATTATATAGAAAGTCAATTTGACTTTCAGGAATTGGATGTTGGCATATTTCTAGACATGAGTAATATTTGATTGTATTCAGGGAAAGTTCACGTCTTTTTTGTCTAATTTCAACTTTATTTTCATCATAATGTGAAATAAGTGTTTCGAAGTTTTTTACGGGTACTTCTTGTATTTGTAAATATAAGTTATTTAAATGTACTTCAAAATAATTTATATTTTCCTTGAGTATGACGGCAGCCTCTAAAGCATTTCTGAGATCATTTTTTTCGAGTTGAATGTTATATTGTACCTTCCAAGAAATAAAACCAATGATGGCAACTATAGGTGTTATTACATAAGCAGTGGTTGTAATAATTGTGTTAATTCCAGTCATACTGAAGCTACAAGATAAAGATTGTCCTTGACACACTGCTATGTACTGAAAAAATCCACATATGAATAAAATTATTATGTAGGTGAGTAGATAAAATCCCACATATTTTTCAATTTCTTTAAACATAAATATTCATATAGAGATAGATTTAATTTATTGTATCTAACGATCAAAAAATTTGGCAATTAAAACAGTTATTTATAATTCTCAGAAACTTTTACATAATTATGTGCAGAATACGGCAAGAACGCCATTTCTTTTTCAGTGAGCGGACGTGCTTTTTTTGCCGGGCTACCAACATAGAGCCAGCCACTTTCCAAAACTTTACCCGGTGGAACTAGCGTACCTGCACCAATCATCACATCATTCGGAATGATGACATCATCCAGAATAATGCTGTTAATCCCAATTAGTACACGATTACCAATCGTACAACCATGCAATGTCACATGATGGCCAATCGTGACATCTTCACCAATGATCAAAGGCGAACCATTCGGTTTATCGGCTTTTTTATGACTGACATGCAACATGGCATGATCCTGAACATTCGAATTTTTACCAATCCGGATTGAATTAACATCACCACGAATCACGGCAAAAGGCCAGACAGAAACATTTTCAGCCAAGACCACATCGCCGACCACGATTCCCATCGGATCGATATAACACGATTTATCAATTTCTGGAGTCGTGTCTAAATAAGAACGAATGTTTTGGCTCATGGTGATCTGCTCATTAAAAGTTTAAGGATCATGTGTATAGTATAAAATAAAAAGCACCCATCTGAATGAGTGCTTTGGTCTTAGTCCGGGACTAAAACAGTTTATTTAAACTTAGAACAAGTTTGAGAAGAACTGTTTAATGTGGTCGAGCATACGTGCGAAGAAACCAGCTTCTTCAACCGCGTTTAAAGCCACCAATGGTTTTTCTGAAATTACTTTACCATCCAGAGTCGCTACGTATTTACCTACGACCTGACCAGGCTGTAAAGGTGCAGTCAGTTTAGGTTGAACCACCAGCTGGGTTTTAATCGCATTAGCCTGACCTTTTGGCATGGTCACGTTAAAGTTTTCAGCAAGACCGATCTGAACTTCATCTTCCTTACCAAACCAGACTTTGGCTTTGGCAAGTACCTGTTTAGCAGGTTGAACATTTTTGGTTTCGAAGTTTGCATAACCCCAAGCCAGCAATTCACGTGTTTGTGTCGCACGTTCCTGCATGGTTGGTGCACCAAAAATCACTGAAATCAGACGCGTAGGACCGCGTTTTGATGAGGTGGTCAGACAATAACCAGCTTCATCAGTGTGGCCAGTTTTTAAACCATCTACACTCGGATCAGTATATAGCAGGGCATTACGGTTACCTTGCTTGATGCCATTAAAGGTAAATTCTTTTTCCGCATAAATCGGATAATACTTAGAACTGTCTTTAATGATGTGTTGTGCCAGCGCTGCCATATCTTTGGCAGTTGAATAATGACCTTCAGCTGGCATACCGGTTGAATTGATAAAGCTGGTATTGGTCATGCCAATACGTTTAGCTTCCTGGTTCATCATATGTGCAAAGGTACCCTCGTTCCCTGCAATATGTTCAGCCATGGCTTTCGATGCATCATTCCCTGATTGAATAATAATCCCGCGAAGCATTTCAAGTGCAGTTGCCGTACCATTTAAAGGTACATACATACATGATTCCGCGCTACTGCCGCGACACCATGCTGACTCGTTCATGCGCACTTGTTCATCTTCAGTGAGTTCACCGCTCAATAGTTTTTGTTCGATGATGTAGCTGGTCATCATCTTGGTCATTGAAGCAGGGGCTAATTTTTCATTTTCATTTTTTGAAGCGAGAAGTTGCCCTGTCTCGTAGTCCATTAGCACATAGGATTTATTATTCAATTCTGGTGGTGCAGATAGGACAGTTGCTGCAAAGCTAAAACTAGGAACTAATAATAATGCAGCAAGGGCAGTTTTTTGGGTCATTTCTAGTGGGTTCCTATATCTTGATGTAAGCACGAAGAGCCTAGCATTTTAGGACAAAGCTAGGCTGACTTCTATGGGAAACCCGGTCTTATTTCAAAAGTATTGTAAGTTATCGGCAGAAAAGCAGCTTAATTGTTATAGGTGGTTAATTCATTACAAATCACCTGATTTTTTTTCTTGCCGGCTTTCTTGGCATCCGATTGTGCTTCGGACAGAATATTGCGGAAATCGTTCTGTTTAGCCATCTGGTTTAAGCTTTCAACCGGATTACGCTGGCCCGGCATATACTCAGTCACCAGCTTGGTATAACCCTGATTAAACTGTGACTTGTCTTTGACCATGCTTGGACAGATTTCTGAAAGAACATAAATGGCTGCCAGTTCCTGTTTGGTCACTTGCTGAGTTGGGGTAACATTAATGTTTTCATCGGCTGCAAATGCAGAAGTTCCCAAAAGAGTGGCGGCAGAAATTGCGCAGAATGTTAAAGCTTGGAATATTGGATTTTTCATTGAAAACTCAAAAAATGGATTTAGAACAATAATTTGCCTAGCTTAAACTTATTTTTGAAATTGAAAAGTGGGAAAATGTAGCGAAGCTGTAGAATTATGAATAAATCTGTAAGAGAAAATAAGACGATGTTTACACCGTCTTATTTGAAAATTTAGCTGGCTTAGCCTTGGTAGTTCAGCATTTCTTCACAGACAGTTTTCTGCTCGTCTGAGCTGGTTTGCTTTGCACCCTGACGTGCTTCTTCAAGTAAAGATTTATATTCACTGTCTGCCTGTAGCTTTTGATAGCTCATGCCTTTATCTGAGTAGTCTGCAAGATAAGACTGGATCAATTGTTCAACGGTGCTGTTAAATTTTGGATTTTGACCAATGATTGCCGGGCAAACTTCAGCCATAACCTGTGCTGATGCAATATCTTCTTTTACAATGGTATTGTTTTCTTCAACAGTCAGATCGTTTGCCATGACTGAAGGGGAAATAAATGCTGCCAAGCTTAAAGTGAGAGCGCTAAGTAAAGAGAATTTTTTAATCATCTTGAGCCACATATTATAAAGATGGATGTCGAGCAATAAATATATATAATTCCTGCACTAATACAATGAAATGTCCTAGTCAGTCATTTTTTAGCGTAACGAGATTTTTTAGTGAATATTTTAGTTTCAAATGATGATGGGGTGTTTGCACCCGGTATTCAGGCTTTGGCGCAAGCGCTAAAGCCTTTGGGGCGAGTGGTGATTGTGGCACCGGAAAGTGAACGCAGTGGCTTTTCTAGTGCCTTAACTTTGGACCGCCCTTTACGCCCAATCCAGATTTCTCCTGATGTCTGGGCGGTTAATGGGACGCCGGCAGATTGCGTTTACTTGGCTATGAACGGGCTATTTGATTTTGAATTTGACCTAGTGGTTAGCGGGATAAATAGCGGCGCAAATCTGGGAGATGATATCTTGTATTCCGGTACAGTCGGGGCGGCCTTTGAAGGTCGTTTAACTAAACATCCTGCGATTGCCGTATCACTGAGTGGGCCGAATGTACGTGGCTATCAGCAGCCTCAGGATTATCAGTTGGCCGCCGAATGGGTGCATGATTTTATTGCTCGTGGTTTGCCTGTTCTGCCTGAGCGACATATTTTTAATATCAATATTCCAGATGTAACTGAATTGCAGGGTGAAAAAGTGACATATCAAAGTCGCCGCCGTCAGTCTAAACCGGTGACGAGTCATGTAGATCCGCGTGGTCGTCAGGTATTTTGGATTGGACTCTCGGGAGAAGCAGTCGCAGAACCTAAGCCGGGATTTAGCGAGATTGATTCAGACTTCTCTGCGGTCGCCAATGGCTATGTCAGTATTACCCCGATTCAGATGGATGCCACCAATTATGAGAGTTTGCGGAATTTGCAAACACAATTGGAAGAAAATGCGTCCTTAGTGTTATAACTTTGTGAAAAACTCGCGATTGCAAGTATATTGCCGTAAAACTTTGCTAATCTTAACGAAATTTTGCAACCGTATAGCATTAGAGAGGAAGATAATGTTCTTGGTGTTACCGAAATGTGTCGTAGCTTCGCCTGCAACCCTGATTAAAACCCTTGTTTTATCGACCGTTGTTATTTCTACAGGAGTAATTACCGGTTGTGCCACCAAACCCCAGGTGAATAATGCAACGCGTTATGCAACAGCTCCTGATTTCTATACGGTGCGTTCAGGAGATACATTGAGCGGGATTGCAGCACGTTATGGGCTGAACTATATCAGTGTCGCGGAGATGAATGATATCAGTGCGCCTTACCGGATTTATGTCGGACAATCAATCCGCCTGAAAAGCAATACTGCGCGCCGTAGCACCAGTACTCAGGCTATGACTCAGGCAGCGCCAATCCAGCGTCAAACAATTGCAGTGCCTACACCGGCACCGGTGACACCAGCAACCACAGTACAAACCACACCACGCGTCAATACATCTGCACCGGTTACGCCAGTATCTACGGCTGCAGGTTTACGTTGGGTAAAACCATCGAATGGTGCGATTCTTCAGCAATACAATTTAGCTTCTAATATCAAGGGCACCCGCTATAGTGGCAATGTCGGCGATCCGGTATTTGCAGCAGCAGACGGGCAGGTGGTGTATGCCGCTGATGGCCTGAAAGAATATGGCAATCTGGTGTTGGTGAAGCATATCAATGGCTATATCACCGCTTATGCACATAACAGTAAATTGAATGTGAAAAGTGGCCAAAATGTAACGGCTGGTCAAAAAATTGCAGAAATGGGATCGACTGGTACAAACCGTACCATGCTTGAGTTTCAGGTGCGCTTAGACGGCAAACCTATTAATCCTACTGCAGTTTTACCAAACAATTAAATAAATAATGCAAAGTGTAAATTTCGCCGTATAATACAATAAGTTGCTTTTATCAAATGATGAAGCACCTCATAAGTTTAGAGGGAAATTTATGTTAGATCAACTTCGAGCAATGGGTGTCTTTGCTTGCGTTGTGGAGAAGAACTCGTTTAGCGGTGCTGCCCGTGAATTAGGGATTACGACCAGCGCCGTCAGTCAACAAATTCGCTCATTAGAACACGATATGGAAGTCGTACTTCTAAATCGTTCGACGAGAAAATTAAGTCTGACCGAAGCGGGACAAGCTTTTTTCCATAGCTGTCAAGAAATGTTATCTGCTGCTGAGCGCGGTAAAGTCCGGATCAATGAGTTACGTGATGATCTCGTGGGTGAGCTGCGTATCGTTTCTTTGCCAGAATTATGCGCGAATCATGTGATTCCTGCACTTTCTCATTGGATAGCTGCACATCGCGGCTTGGCAGTACATTTAGAAACAAACAATCATGAGGTTGATTTGTTGGATGGGCGAGTTGATATCGCCCTAAGATTTGAACAGAAAAATGATGAGCATAATCTTCAGGTTGTGCCATTGATGCAGATTGAGCAAATTCTGGTGGCGACACCGAGTTATATTAATCAAAGCACCATTATTTCGAAACCTGATGATCTTAAAAATCATGAGGTCTTGCCTTTAACGCATCTTAAAAACCATCAGTATTATCATTTCCAACATGTGAATACTGCAGAAAAAGCCGAGTTTGAACTGAAATCCCGTTTCAGTACCAATAACGGTTTGGTTGCAAAATCGATGTGCTTGCAGGGTAATGGGATTGCCAAGGTTTTATATCTTGATGCTAAAAAGGATTTGCTTAACGGTACTTTAGTTGAAGTTCTGCCTGAATGGAGACTGCCATCGATTACACTGTATGCGGTTATTCCGAAACGTGAACAACAACCGACAAAAATTCTTCGTTGTCTTGATACCCTGAAACAATATTTTAGCCAGATCTCTGGCGGACGTATGTTACAAAACGCATCATAGAGTGCAGAATAATAAAAAAGCCGCTTTAGAGCGGCTTTTTTAATTTTTAGGCTAGGGCTTTATGCCAAATAAGCTTTGATCATTTTTACCAGACGTTCGATCAACTGGTCTGCCTGCTCCTGGGTAATATTCAGGGTAGGCAACAGACGAACGACATTGCCTGCAGTGACATTGATAATCATCTTGTATTCATTGCGTGCAATCGCAACCAGATCACCACATTCTTTTGGTAATTCAATCCCGATCATCAGACCGAAACCACGTACGATGACATTTTGATCTGCCAGTTTGTTGAGTAGCTGGTCAACGATATAAGCACCTTTTTCAGCCGCATTCGCGACGATATTTTCTTTTCGCATAATATCGAGAATGGTATAGACCACACGCGAACCCAGTGCTGTACCGCTATAGGTAGAACCGTGATTTCCAGCAGTTAATACACCGACGCCACGACCTTGGGTCATGACTGCACCAATCGGGAAGCCATTTCCTAAGCCTTTGGCTGTGGTCAGTACATCCGGAATAATATTGGTGTGCTGATAAGCAAAGTATTTACCGGTACGGCCATTACCAGTTTGCACTTCGTCCAGCATCATCAGCCAGTTATGCTGGTTGCAGATTTGGCGAATTTCTTCTAAATAGCTGAAACCTTGAGGTGCGGTATTCACACCGCCTTCACCCTGAATAGGCTCAATCAAAATCGCTACGATATCCGGATGATTGATTGCAGCTTCTTCAATTGCTTCGATATCACCAAAAGGTACACGAATAAAACCTTCAACCAGCGGGCCAAAACCTTCTTGCACTTTTTTATTGCCTGTAGCAGACAGGGTGGCCATGGTACGACCATGGAAAGACTGGTCAGCAACAATAATTTTTGGTGAAGCAATGCCTTGCATATGACCGAATTTACGTGCAATCTTGATTGCACCTTCATTTGATTCTGCGCCACTGTTGGAGAAAAATACTTCTTCCATACCTGCAACTTCAGCCAGTTTCTGTGCGGCAGCGGTTTGCCAAGGCACTTCAAACAGGTTGCTGGTATGAATCAGGGTCGCTGCCTGTTCAGCAATCGCTTCGGCAATGACTGGATGCGCATGGCCCAAACCGCATACCGCAATTCCGGTTAATGCATCTAAATACTCTGTACCATCTTCGGTATAAAGATATGCACCTCGTCCTCGGACAAAGCTGATCGGTTGACGGCCAAAAACAGGCATCAAATGAGACGGTTGATCAGTTTGTACCGGTGCGAGGGTAATATTATTCATGACTAACTCTTAACTGTTAGGTGGAAAGAAAAACTTATATAAGCAAAAACCCACTCAGATTTAAAGGGTAATTGTAAATAAAATTGGAATTATTGCTTTAGACATACTGTTTTGCCTGGATTTGGGTATAATGCGAGACAGATGAGTTGAGGATTTATCAATGACTGAACAAGCACGCGATACCGAAGCGTTAATTCGTGACCAAATTGCAAAACACGCAGTACTTCTTTACATGAAAGGCACACCGCAATTTCCACAATGTGGTTTTTCTGCACGTGCAGTAGAAGCACTCAGTCAAATTGGTCGTCCGTTTGCTTATGTAAACATTCTGGAAAACCAGGACATTCGCGCGATGTTACCACAAATCGCCAACTGGCCGACATTTCCACAGCTTTGGATCAATGGTGAGTTGATCGGTGGTAGTGATATCATGCTCGACATGTTCCAAAAAGGTGAATTAAAGCCTTTAGTTGAACAGTATAGCCCGGCAGCTGATGCTTAATTTTGTATTAAATTAAGTTCAGATGTGAAAAAGCGCTTCATTGAGAAGCGCTTTTTTTTATCTCTACTTTTGCTTAGGTCAAGGTTAGAGTTAATCCTCTGTCGCTGCATCCGGCTTTTCAACTGTCGAAGCATCAGCATCAACTTCAGTTTGTGGCTCGACGATTTGCTTCTTGTCTTTTTTCTTCTTCTTTTTTTTCTTTTTCTTCGGCACTTCGACCAGTTCGGCACCATCTTCAATCGCTTGCCAATAATCCAGCTGTGCCATCACTGCGGCATAGATTGAATTTTTGCTATAACGACCTTTTTTATCCAAGGTGCCGACAGGACGCGCCATCAGAATTTCCAGCGCCTGATCAATGGTATCAATCGCGTGAATATGGAACTGACCTTCTTCCACAGCAATGGTGACATCTTTACGCAGCATTAGATGTTGCATATTTTGACGCGGAATAATCACACCTTGTTTTCCGGTCAGACCTTGTAACTTGCAAGCATCAAAGAAACCTTCAATTTTGGCATTCACACCACCTACCGGTTGTACTTGTCCCAGCTGGTTCATGGAACCGGTAATGGCCCAGGATTGATCAATCGGTAACTGACTTATGGCAGACAGTAAGGCAGACAGTTCCGCGACTGTGGCACTGTCACCATCGACCTGGCCATAACTTTGTTCAAAGGCCAGTGCAGCAGAGAAATGCAAGGTCTGTTCACGACCAAAATGTGCTTTCAGGAAAGACGACATCAGCAACACGCCTTTAGCATGTAAAGAGCCACCGAGTTCGACACTGCGTTCGATATCCAGAATATCACCACCACCTTGATAAACCGAAGCAGTCAGTCGTGAAGGCAGACCAAATTCAACATCAGCATAATGAATGACGGACAGGGCATTGATTTGGCCCAGACGATGGCCGCGGGTTTCGATCAGTTGAGTACCACGAGTCAGATCTTGCCAATACAGTTCACGTAAATAGCCGAGACGATATTTGCGATGATCCAGGGCAGTATTGATATGTTTTTCTGACACCATCTTGTCGCCAGCCTGGAAGGCATGATGATGTGCTTCACGGATCAGATCACCCAGCGTCAGGGCATGTAATGACAATGAACTTTGATCTTCGGCCTGACGGCTGGAATCTGTGAGCAATGCCGCCAAAGCAGAACGGTCAAAAGGTAATAATTTATCCGATTGCACATAGTCGGCAATCAGCTGCATATAGGCCTGCTCGTTGTCGTCATTACGTTGTAATGTATCGGTAAAATCAGCACGGATTTTAAAGATGCTGCCCAGCTCTGGTTCAAGCTCTAAAATTTCATAATAAATTTCAGGCTCAGCCAGCAAGATGACCTTGATATTCAATGGAATCGAAGCAGGTTCAATCGAAATGCTGCCGGTTAACGTGATCATATGCTCAAGCGAGGACAATTTTAAATGCCCCGATTTAAGCGCGCGCTTCAAGCCTTGCCATGCATAGGGCTGTTCCAGCAATTGTTCCGCTTCCAGCATCAGGAAGCCACCGTTAGCCTTGTGCAAGGTACCTGAACGAATCAGGGTGAAGTCGGTGGTAATCGTGCCATTTTGGGTCAGTTGTTCCACATGACCCAAAAGGTTGTAATGCGTTGGAAAATCTTCAAAGATCACCGGTGCACCACTGTTCGGCTTATGGGTAATAATTACATTTGCCTGATAACGTGCCGGAACGCGGCTGAATAGTGCCGGAGTGAAGTCATCTTCTTCCTGTTCCAGCACGATTTCGACATTATTGATAATGTCTTCGGCATAATATTTCAGATAATGTTCCAGACCTTCCACATGTTTGAATTTCGCTAGAATCTGTTCGACTCGCGGCAAGACGACCTGCTTGGCGATATCGCGGTTCAGGATCTGTACGCGATCGCGTGCATCATCTTCCAGATCACCTAGGTGTAAACCCAAACGTTCCAGTTTCTTGTCCATATAGCGCATGTTAGAGGCTAGTTCGGCACGATCTTTGTTGCTTAATGCATTCAGATCTTCCTGAGACATTTCCTGCAATTTGTCATCAATCAGATGCACAGGGACAAAACAGTGCTCATCATGTCGCGAGATCAGCTTCAGATCCAGTTCTGCGCCTTCTTTGGTCAGTTCGATCAGTGCCTGCTGCTGTTCATCACCCGTTTCCTGGCGAATCATTTCAATGCGGTTATGATAGGTCTCTGCAGTAAAACGGCGCTCAAGCTGCTTGAGGATCGTTTGCCAGCTTTGATTCAACATGGCCTGGAATTTCGGCCCTTGACCTGAGGGCAGTTCTAGCGCAATCGGCTGACGCTGGTTCTGAAAGTTATTGACGAACACCCAGTCATTCGGGGTTTCCATAGTTTTGGCGTGCTGTTGCAGCAAACGCTTCACCATGGTGCGTTTTCCGAGTCCTGCGGTACCCACAGCAAAAATGTTATAGCCGGAATAAGGCAGGGCAATCCCGGCCTCAACTGAGGCGCGTGCGCGATCTTGGCCCAAAAAGTTATTCAGGGGCTTGATCCGTTTGGTTGACGCAGGAATTTTTTCTAGGTTTGGAATATGCGTCAGCTGGGTGGATGTTAACCGGGTATGGTCCAGAGTATTTTTAATTTCGCTTTGTTCAAATGCAGAGATAAGTAAATCTGAGCGGATTTTTTGTGGAGTTGTGCTGGTGTTGCTGGCAATAGAAGAATTAATTTGATCGAGTCTCTGGGTCACTGTTGAAAATCCAAAACGAAATATTACGTTGATGAGAGTTAAGGTATACAGATTTACTTGAAAAATTCAAGCCAACATGTCGCTTTTGCCAGAAAATAAAAAACCGGAAATGTGATAAATATATAAATCTTGTTGAAAGATACGCTATTACAGGATTGAATAGCAGCAATTGGTTTTTCTGCGGAAAATAATAAAGCAATGACAACACAAACGACGGGTTGGAAATCCGCATTTACAGCATTTTTAGATCGACGTGCATTGATCATGCTGTTCTTGGGATTTTCGGCTGGTGTGCCGATTCTTCTGATTTTTTCCAGTCTGTCTTTATGGTTAGGTGAGGCCGGAATCAGCAAAAGTGCAGTAACTTTCTTTAGCTGGGCCGCATTGGGCTATTCGTTTAAATTCGTCTGGGCACCGCTCATTGATGAACTTCCTGTCCCTTTTCTGACCAAGGCTCTGGGACGTCGTCGTGCCTGGTTGCTGATTGCGCAGATTCTGATTGTCTGTGCCATTTCCATTATGGCCTTTTCTGATCCGGCTTTGGGTGCAACACATTTACAGCAAATGGCGCTCGGTGCAGTCCTGCTTGGTTTCTCCGCAGCAACGCAGGATATTGTGATTGATGCCTACCGGATTGAACTGGCGGAAACCCAGATGCAGACCGTATTGGCCGCCACCTATAATGCCGGTTACCGGATCGGGATGATTGTCGCTGGTGCTGGTGCCTTGTTTCTGGCGGCCTATTTGGGAACTGCGAAAGGCAACTATATCTATGATGCCTGGAAATGGACCTATCTGGCGATGGCTGCTGTCATGCTGGTCGGTATTATCACCACACTGTCCATTCGGGAGCCGCAGGTTGACCGTGTGCGAAAACACTATGTGCGCAGTGATTATTTCCGTTTAGTCGCCGTATTTTTTGTTGCGGTGATCAGTTTTGTACTGAGCTATATCTATTCAGGCAATCTGGTGGACAGTATCAAGCAACAGTTTGCTATTGAAGATACCTTTGCCTTGTTCTGTTTTGAGGCCTTACGCTTTATTGGCTCAGGTGCTGTCGCATTTGCGATTGGTGCAAGCTTGGTAAAAATGGGTGCGGTTAACAGGCAGATGGCCTATGAAACCTGGGTCAATCCGGTTGCAGACTTCTTTAAACGTTATGGCTTGAAACTGGCATTGGTGTTGTTATTGCTGATCGGTTTTTATCGGGTCTCCGATATTATTGCCGGCGTCATTTCTAATGTGTTCTATCAGGACCTGAATTTCAGTAAAGAACAGATTGCCGAGGCAGTTAAAGTCTATGGAGTCATTTTCTCTTTAGTCGGTGGATTCCTTGGCGGGCTCTTGGCCCAGAAGATGAACATCATGAAACTGATGTTTGTTGGTGCTGTGCTGGCCTGTTCCACCAACCTGATTTTTATCGGCCTGGTCAAGTCTGGTGAAAAACTAGCAGCTGTCGAAGTCACGGTCGGTAATCAGGTTTATCAGGCAGAGACCGATGAAGTTGGTTACTGGAAGCTGGATATACCGAGTGCTGTGCTGGCGCAGAGCAAACAGCTACAAGTATCGGCTGCTTATCTGGATGGAGATGTTACTGATCAAGCCCCGGTACAGGTCAATATGCCGTATTTGACCACAGAACAGGGCAGCACCCAGTTACAGATCTTGCCGATCACCAGTGACAATAGCCTCACTGTAGCTGAACAGGACAAGACCATTGTAGTGCGCGGCCAGTATGTCGGTGAAGCACTGCAAGAAAATCAAAAGATTGTTTTACAAATCAATGATCAAAATATTGAGGCAAAACTGGAAAGTGAAGGCGTATTTACTGCCGCGCTTCCTGCACAACAACTGATTCAGTCACCTGCACATATTATCAGTGCCGTCTTGATGCAAGATGATCAGGCACTGCAGCAAACAACGCATGTTTATCAGGTCAATGATCAGCTGAGCAATACCCAGAATCTGGATGTCGATATTCAGCCCTTGGCAGTGGTGGATAGCAACAGTTCAGATACGGTCGAAGTCAGTGGCAAGGTGATTAAACCTTATAGCGACAAGTGGCTTTATTTTGCCATTATTGTCGATAATCTGGCCGCCGGGCTGGCTGGTGCTGCGTTTATTGCATTCTTGTCGAGCTTGACCAGTGTGTCATTTACCGCTGTTCAATATGCGATTTTTAGCTCACTCATGACCCTGACGCCTAAGATTTTAGGTGGCTATTCGGGTACTATAGTCACCAATATCGGTTATCCGAATTTCTTCCTGATGACTACTCTGATTGGGATTCCGATCCTGATTCTGGTGGTCTGGGTCGCAAAACTGCTCGGTGAACACCAACAACAATCTGTACAGAAGGATGATTAATATGCGCATGCTACATACCATGTTACGTGTAGGCAATTTAGAACAATCTCTCAAGTTCTATACTGAAGTACTTGGCATGACTTTGCTTCGTAAGCGTGATTACGAAGAGGGCCGTTTTACCCTGGCTTTTGTCGGTTATGGCGATGAAGAGAATCACACCGTACTGGAATTGACCCATAACTGGGATACAGACAGCTATGAACTGGGCAATGCTTATGGTCATATCGCGATTGCAGTTGATGATGCTTACAAGGCTTGCGAAGAGATTAAAGCGCGTGGCGGTAATGTGGTGCGTGAAGCTGGCCCAATGAAAGGTGGCGTGACTGTAATTGCATTTGTAGAAGATCCAGATGGCTACAAGATCGAGCTGATCCAGCAAGACAACAATGCACGTAATAACTAAGTGTGACGTAGCGAGATATATGAAATGCATTCATGTATAGATGAAAATATTACATCAATCTGAGTGCATAGCATGGGCCCGGCATCTGTTAAGATAGCCGGGCATTTTTATATCAAACAATAAAATCTGAGGGATTATAGGGATATGCTTAAGTTCTTGGCATTGGATCGGTTTACGATACTGTTGTTTGTGATGGTTTTGCTGGCCAGTGTGCTGCCAGTTTCGGGGCAGGCGGCTGAAGTCTTTGGCTGGGTGACGACAGGAGCGATTGCCATCCTGTTTTTCCTGCACGGCGCCAAACTGTCTCGTGAAGCTGTGGTGCAAGGCATTATGCACTGGAAATTGCATACTTTAGTTTTTGCGCTAACTTTTGCCCTGTTTCCGATTCTCGGGCTTTTGGCCAAGCCGATTTTATTACCCATGCTCGGACAGGAACTATATTGGGGTTTCCTGTTTATGTGTTTCCTGCCATCCACCGTGCAGTCCTCGATCGCCTTTACTTCAGTGGCTCATGGCAATGTCGCCGGGGCGGTATGTAGTGCCTCTTTTTCCAATCTGATCGGTATGTTTATTACTCCATTATTGGTCGCATTTTTTATTCTCGGTCAATCTGATCATGGTTTTGATCCGACTTCATCGATTATCCAGATTACACTGCTGCTCTTGGTGCCGTTTATTTCAGGACAGATTCTGCGTCCCTGGATCTATCCGCAAATGATGAAAATGCCAAAAATCGTCAAGGTCTTCGATCAAGGCTCGATTTTACTGGTGGTGTATGGCGCTTTTAGTAGCGCCGTAGTGGCCGGGCTGTGGAATGAAGTGAGCCTGAGTACCTTGTTGCTGCTATTGCTGGCTTGCTCGGTGTTACTCACCATTGTGATGCTGTTATCACTTTATATTCCACGCTGGCTGGGCTTTAGCCGCGCTGACCAGAAAACGGCATTCTTTTGTGGTTCCAAGAAAACCCTGGCCAGTGGAGTGCCGATGGCGCAAATTTTATTTATTGGCCAGCCGCTGGGCATGATTGTCCTGCCGATCATGATTTTTCATCAGATTCAATTAATGGTCTGCGGGATTATTGCCAATCTGTGGGCCAAAGAGACTGGGTCAGAAGCTGAAGAATAATTCGCATATTAAATTCGTTTCACGTATAATAATGCCCACTTGTTGTGCTTAGCTCTGACGGTATCCGTCTCGGTGGGCCAAAAGAATGGTCTGTTGTGGTGTTGATCTGCATGAACGATGTTCCTGCTTCCTCAGTTGAGAGTGATCAATAGCGATGACAGCTAAACCTTCTTGAATCTAATGGAGTAATCGACGATGCGCGCCGATATTCACCCAAAATATGAAACTTTAGTTGCTACTTGTTCATGTGGTAACGTAATCGAAACTCGTTCAGCTCTTGGTAAAGAAACTCTTTATCTAGACGTATGTTCAGCTTGCCACCCATTCTACACTGGTAAGCAAAAGAACGTTGACACTGGCGGTCGTATCGACAAGTTCAAACAACGTTTTGCTGGTATGTCACGTTCTGTTAAACGTTAATATCCAAAATGAAAAAACGGGCTTTAAGCCCGTTTTTTTGTGCCTGCAATTCAGAAGATGATCATGCCACTTTCTAAGTTGCAGGTTTGTAGCAGCACTTAATGCTCTTGCACATCAATCAAATGATCGAGTTTTTTCTGGAAATAATTCCCCTGAATAAAGCGGGCATCCACGTTCCAGGCATTGGCGAACAATGTCATATCATTTAATTCACGGATCAGAATATTGAGTGGCTTGATTTCATTATAGCTGGTGATTTTTTCCTGTAACTGCTCAATCTCGGTATCTTTATTGAGCATATTGGTTAAGCTCGAATGTAAGCTGACACCATCCAGTTCCAGTTCGCGCAGTAAATTTTGACTGTACATGGATTGACCAAAATCACGCAGTGCAATCAGTGCGCCATGTTCATACAGCACGCGTAGATATTTTTGTGCATCTTGTTGATTCAGTAAAATATCTTCTTCTGAGAATTGCAAGATTAGCGGATGCTTCACTTTACTGCGAATAATCGTAATCAGCTTGGAAATAAATTCCGGGAAGGTGCGGTCTTTAAATAGTACGGCACGGTTCAAATTGACAATTAAGCTTGCATCAGGATACTGGGTAATATAGTTGTGTAGCTGTTTACTGGCTTCAACCAGAATCCAGCGATCCAGTTTAATGGACAGTTCATCATCTTCATGAAGTTCTAAAAGGCTAGAAATATCCTGCCATTTATTCTCAAAAATAAAGCCACTGGTCACTTCATAGGTATATAAACGCGTATCTTCTTTATCATAGAGTTGTTGATATTTTAAATGAATCTCACCACGTTCTAGACATTCACTTAAGGCTTTCAAAATAGAAGGTGTAGCGCTAGGAATAGACGTGACTGCTGGACTGACGGCTGCCAATGTTGGGCTGGCAACTGGTGTTTCAGCAACACTGAAATCTATACTCGGCATTTCTACCGCAACCGGACTGCTCAGTGACGCAGGAATATCGAGTTTAAATTCAGCTACAGCTTCTGCTTGAGGTAAAGATGTAGAGAATGCCTGTCCAATCAGCGTATTGCAGTGCATTTCATCCTGCAGGCCCTGTTCAAGCATGACATAGCCCAAGCGCAAATTTAGAGGGAAGGTTTTTTGTCCCACTGTAATGAGTTGCGGTTTGCTTAAGGCATTTAAACTGATCAGTTTGGATTCAAGAATTGCTTTGGAATCTGCCTGTAACATACCTACAACAACATCATATTCCAGTTTAAACAGGGAAATATGGGTCTGTTCCATGAGGAACTCTTTGACTGCTTCAAAGTAGCCACTAAAAGTAGTCCAGTCAGACTGCAGAAGCTCAGGATCATAAGCGCTAAGAGAGAAAGTCACCAAGGCATTTACTGGTGCAGGCTGCTTATTGAGTTCACGCTTAAGTGAATGAAAAACGCTTGGTTTTCCAGGAGTCTTATTGGAGGAAACCGTTTGAGATTGGGTATCAATGCTAATTTGTACCGCATCTTCTTCAGCAGTGGAAGGCAAGAATTCCAGTTTTAATGGGTTAGATGCGGATACATGCGGATTCAGAGACTGAATCTCGACTCGACCTAAATCAAACTGACCCTGAGAAATCTTTTTGAAACGGGTTTTAAAATCATTCAAATCTGAAGGCTGGAGCAGATCCAGAAGCGGTAGGCCAATGATTTCGTCTTCATTTTGCAAGCCAAACAGTTTCAGGTAGTCCGCATTGGCCTGAATATGAATCCCTTCCTGAATGGTGGCAACAGCACGGTTGCTGTCGTCTACTAAAGATTGTGCCTGAATTTGTGCTGTTTCCAGCTCAGTCATTAAATGTTGCTGAGATTGTGACAAACGGCTAAATGACAATGCTCGGACCAGTCCCACATAAAAGCGTTCCAAGTAGTCGAAGTTGAGAATGTCATATACCCCTTTACGGATATATTGCGCATACTGTTCAGCCTGATAATCATCCGGTTTAAGCAAAATCATCGGAAGGTCAGGTTGCTGCGAAAGACGCACGATCCCTAAGGCCTGTTCGTATTTCAGATCGTAGGCACGCCCAAAAATAAGCAGATCCCATTTGAAATTCAGCTGTTTTTCAAAAGACTGCAGATCATCCAGCAGCACAGCATCGACCTGATAATCATGACTGGTCAGAAGATCACGGATTTGGTTATATCTAATTTGATTATCATCAATAATCAGTAAACGTGTTTCAGTACGTTTTAACTTTTTAGACAATAATGGATTTCTCACTTCAATGCTTCCCATAAATCATGATTTCTGCTTTCATTCATGTGCTGATCGATAAAGTTTTCGATCATCTCTTCTTCCTGATCATTGAGTAATTCATAATCAAAACGGATGAAACTCTGCGTAATCAGTTGTGCTTTGGTCAGATAGATTTTGATTTCTTCCTGACCAAGACGTAAATGAATGGTTTGTTTTTCCCTAAACATCTGTGAACCAGAGACAATCAGGCTGGTCGAGACCTGATCCAGTTGCGTCATTTTCACCAACAGGGCAGGCTGATAGTTGACATGATGACGTTCGGTACGGGTATAAGCTGCACAAGGAAAGAGCTCTTGTGCCAAAATTTCCAGCCCGATTTCTAGGCTCTTATCCGTTGACTGCTTGATCCAGCGAATCACACCGCCACGCCACTGACTCTGGGTTTTTTCCTGAACCAGAATGAATTCACCGGTTTTCAGGTTAGCCGGGGTAATACCAGTCCATTTAATCCGGTAACCATTGACACTGATATCCAGAACTTCAGCGCTATGGATCTGTTTGGTTTCTCGATCGAGCGCCTTGATGCTGCTAAAACTACTTGGAATGGCGTTTTCCATCGAGCTGACAAAACTGCTTTCGCTCTGGAAATTATAATTGGCATCGAGTTCCAGGGTTTCATTGAAGTTTTTACCTTTAGACAGGTAAAAATGCGCCACGCTCAAGCCAAAGCAGATATTGATCTGTGCTGAATATTCATAACGTTCATGACGACGCTCGACATTGTTCGAGAGCAGATTGTAGATATGAAAATGCAGTGCAGGGGTCAGGAACAGTTTTTCATTCCGCGACAGATACTGGGCATTTTTGCTTTGAGTACCTGTTAAATGATCCATCAGGTTCTGAGTGGAAATATAGAAGCTCGGCTGAAACTGTGGCTCTTGATGGGAATTAAAGATTGGCGGATGATCTTTGCTGGCATCGACCACATAACGGGACAGCGTGGTTTCCTTCGGCAGGATCTGTACCAGTTTGGCCCAGTCAAAACTGCATAGATACAGGCCCTGAATTTCTGCAGGTCGGATCTGATGAGTATTGAAGATATCCAGTAAAATCAGCTGTGCATAGGCATGTGCAATGTTCTGGATATCATGCTGGGTGCCTAATACCTGATTGATATTGCTTTGATAGAAATTGTTGTCTATTGCACATTCAAGCAGTTGATGGGCAGCCAGCCATTGTCCCAGACCCGGCGTGCTATACAGCATATGTTGTTGATATAACAGAAGTGTGAGTTGTTGCAGGGCATAATAAATCGATACCATCCGGGCAGTTTGAATGCTCTTCTTTTTGCCTAGAGAAAATAGCGAAAACTTCTGATGCGTCAGCTGATGATTACAGCGTTTGACGATATCGATATAAATTTTGGCAAAATGACTGCGCAGCAGCATGGCCAGTTCAATGATCTGGTCATTCCGGTCGGAAGTGATCAGGCCCTGATTGACGAAATGCTTTTCCAGACTGGTCAGGACATTTTCAAGGGTGGGATGCAAGACCTGAATCAGGTCAAAGCGCAGGGTTTCTGGACATTTCAGCTCGGAAACTTCCAATAAGGCATTAAACAGGGATTTGGAGGAATTCCCCAGCTGTAGAATCGAAATCCCCGCAACCCATTCCTGCAAAGCCTTGGCAGTGGTTGGACAAAAGCTCAACTGCTCTCGTTTAAGTTCCGTCGGTGTCTGAAAAATGTCTGAAGTATGCGTGCTCATCTTTATTATTTAACTCAAAAATGTTGAAACCCCAAAAAGCGGTGTCTTATTCTTCTCGCCCGCTATTTCTCGAACCAGTTTAGGAACCAAATACCCCGGAAGGTTCGCTAAAACTTCTGTATAAATCTCATTAATATGGTCAGGCGCTAAATCAAAATGATGCGCACCTTTTACTTTATCAAGTACATGTAAATAATAAGGCATGACCCCGGCATCAAACAAGCGATAGCTTAAATCCACTAAAACCTGAGCAGAATCATTTACCCCGTTTAATAAAACCGCCTGATTCAGAACAGTGATCTGCTGTTGAACCAGTTGGTTTAAACGCTTGCAAGTGAAGTCATCCAGCTCCGATGCATGGTTTGAGTGTACCACCAGAATAATACGTAGCCTACTGTTTTTTAACATGCTAAGTAGCTCTTCGTCGACTCGGTTGGGGATCACAATAGGAACTCGTGAATGTATTCTTAAGAATTTGAGATGTGGTACTGATTCTAGTCGTTCAATCCAGGTTTTTAATTTCCGGTTCGATAAGGTCAGTGGATCACCGCCGCTCAGAATCACTTCATTAATATCGGGTTGGCTTTCCAGATATTGCTTGATATTTATCCAGTCTTCATTTTTAGGCAGATTTTCCTGATAGGGGAAATGCCGGCGGAAACAATAACGGCAATGTACAGCACAGGCACCAGTCAGTGTCAGCAAGAAACGGGATTTATATTTGTGCAGTACGCCGGGTTGCTGATTGGCCTGTTCTTCGCCCAAGGGGTCGGTAACAAATCCTGGATGTTCTTCCAGTTCCAGATGATGGGGCAGCACTTGTAAAAGCAATGGGTCTAAAGGGTTTCCGGTCTGCATTTTGCCCACAAAAGCACGTGGTACCCGCAGTTTAAACTGTTCAGAAGCTAAAATGGCGCCTGAGAGCAGTTGCTCTGGTGCAAGTTGCAGTACTTCAAGCAATTCGCGTGGATCAGTGATCAGGTCGCTGAGCTGTGATTGCCAGTTTTGTTCTTGATATAAATAGTTCGTCATGCCGGAAGATTAACAATAATAAGTGAGAGGACAAAGCCTGATGGGCGCAGTTTAACAGTTTGTGCGGAAGCGCAATAATCCACTGCGCTATAAAATAAAGAGTGATTAAGCTATGCTGATCTTCGTGCTCGCCTGATGGTATTTTAACGTTGAGCAAGACATGAATAAACAAAGGATTTTCATGTCTGATTGTAACTTAAACAGCCTGAGTGGGTGAAAGCGGATTTTTTCATTGCGGCAAAGTGTATTGCTCATTTAGAATACGCAACATCAAATGAATGTGCATGTGGCAACTCAATGTTCGTGTCAGACTTGCTAAATGACATCGCAACAGCCCATAGCATCAATAGATTAAAGTTAGTAAGTTTGGAGTGCGCCAGTCATGGCCTATTATTCTACGAATGATTTCAAGTCAGGCCTTAAGGTTATGCTTGATGGCAACCCATGTTCAATCATGGAAAACGAATACGTAAAACCAGGTAAAGGCCAAGCTTTTAACCGCGTAAAATTACGTAACCTTAAATCAGGTAAAGTTCTGGAAAAAACTTTCAAATCAGGCGAGAACCTAGAAGCGGCTGATATCGTTGAAGTAGAAATGGAATACTTGTACAACGATGGCGAAATGTGGAACTTCATGGATCCTGTTACCTTTGAACAGATCGCAGCTGATAAAACAGCAATGAGCGATGCTGCAAAATGGTTAAAAGACGATTCAAATGAAAAATGTACCATCATGTTGTTCAATGGCGTGCCTTTAAACGTGACTCCACCGAACTTCGTCGTACTTAAAATCGTTGAAACTGATCCAGGTGTTCGTGGTGATACTTCTGGCGGTGGCGGTAAGCCAGCGAAACTTGAAACAGGTGCTGTGGTACGTGTTCCATTATTCGTACAGCAAGAAGAAAGCGTTCGTGTAGATACCCGTACTGGTGATTATTTAGAACGTGCATAATGGTTTGAAAATAGACTATTATCGAGAGGGATGATTTAAATCATCCCTTTTTTTATGCCAAAGTCTTAGAGGAAAAGCGAAAGAACAGGCGTAAAGTCGCAAGGGAAAACAGCAGTACCTCGAACAACAACAATCACGCTGATTTGTATGCATCACAATATGAGGGATTGAATGGAAACTTTACAAAAGAAGTCGACGCTGACTTCGAAAATGATTTGGCTTTTGGTAGCCATTGTGGGTGCAGTCTCTTTTGGAGTTCTGGCACTGAGTCGGGGTGAGCATGTCAATGCAGTCTGGCTGGTACTTGCCGCCGCCTGTGTCTATAGCATTGCTTACCGTTTCTACAGTTTATTTATTGCCACCAAAGTATTTGAGCTGAATGAACGCCGTTTAACGCCTGCGCATCGTCTGGCCGATGGTCTGGACTATGTGCCGACCAATAAAAGTGTTTTGTTTGGCCATCACTTTGCAGCGATTGCCGGTGCAGGTCCGCTAGTAGGCCCGATCCTGGCAGCGCAAATGGGCTATTTACCTGGGACGATCTGGCTGTTAGTCGGTGTCGTACTTGCGGGTGCAGTCCAGGATTTTCTGGTACTGTTTATTTCCACCCGTCGTGACGGTCGATCACTCGGGGAAATGGCAAAACAGGAACTGGGAACCTTTGCCGGTATTATCGTGATGCTTGGTGCCTTGGGCGTGATGATTATCATTCTGGCGGTACTGGCACTGGTAGTGGTGAAAGCTCTGACCAACAGCCCATGGGGTGTATTCAGTATTGCAGCGACCATTCCGATTGCGATCTTTATGGGCATCTACATGCGTTTTATCCGCCCGGGTAAAATTGCTGAAGTCTCGATTATTGGTTTTGTCTTGATGATGCTGGGCATTATCTACGGTGAAAACATCGCACAACATCCATATTGGGGTCCGTTCTTTACGCTTTCTGGCACTGAACTCACTTGGGCACTGATCATTTATGGTTTCATTGCATCGGTACTGCCAGTCTGGCTATTGCTTGCTCCACGTGATTATCTGTCGACCTTCCTGAAAATTGGCGTGATTGCAGGTTTGGCCGTGGGTATCCTGTTTGCCATGCCTGAAATGAAACTGCCAGCGATTACCAAATTCATTGATGGGACTGGTCCTGTATTCGCAGGTTCTATGTTCCCATTCCTGTTCATTACTATTGCGTGTGGTGCGATTTCCGGTTTCCATGCCTTGGTTTCTTCAGGGACGACACCGAAACTGGTCAACAACGAACGCGATATCCGTATGATCGGTTATGGCGGTATGTTGATGGAATCTTTTGTAGCGATCATGGCTTTGATCTGTGCTGCAATTCTGGATCCAGGAATTTATTTTGCGATTAACTCACCAGCAGCCTTGCTCGGTACTACCGCAGAAAGCGCAGCAGAAGCAGTGCGAACCCTTGGTTTTGTGGTAACCCCTGAAGCCTTGAATTTACTGGCACAGGAAGTGGGTGAGAACTCGATTCTGTCACGTACTGGTGGTGCGCCAACTTTTGCAATTGGTATGGCGCATATCATCACCGAAATTTTCAACAGTCGTGAAATGATGGCGTTCTGGTATCACTTTGCGATTTTGTTTGAAGCACTATTCATCCTGACTGCTGTAGATGCGGGTACGCGTGCCTGTCGTTTCATGGTGCAGGATACTGTCGGTATTGTGATTCCAGCAGTAAAACAATCACATAATTTCTTCGGAAACCTGTTGGGTACTGCGGTTGCAGTGGCAGGCTGGGGCTTCTTCGTCTATCAGGGCGTAGTCGATCCACTCGGCGGGATTAACAGTTTATGGCCGCTGTTTGGTATTGGTAACCAGATTTTGGCTGCGATGGCGCTCATTCTTGGTACTGTCATTCTGTTCAAGATGAAAAAACAGAAATATGTGTGGGTGACAATTATCCCGACAGTGTTCCTGTTCATCACTTCCATGACAGCAGGCTGGCAAAAGATTTTCCACGAAAATCCAAAGATTGGTTTCTTGGCGCAGGCAGATCGTTTCAACACGGCGATTGCCAATAATGAAATCCTAGCGCCAGCGAAAACTGTGGCAGAAATGCAGACGGTAGCGATGTCGAACCAGATTAATGCTGCACTCTGTGCTTTTTTTATGATTGTAGCCTTTGTCATGTTGTTTGCTGCAATTCGCGTTATCCGTCGTGCATTGGCAAATCCTGAGCCATCTGTACATGAAGCAGAAGCGATTTATCGCGATCCTGAAGAGATTCAGCCAGCGAAAGGTCATTAAGGGGAATATTATGAATCTGAAGTTTGCCAAAAGCGGGAAAACGATGATTTATAAAATCATCAAGATGACCGTAATGTCACAAAAGGATTTAATACTGAATCCGAAAAACTGGTCGCGGATTGCGACCTTGTGGCAACGTTTGCAGCAAAGTTTCCGTCTGATGGTCGGTGTACCTGATTACCATACCTATGTGGAGCATATGCGCAAGCATCATCCCGATCTGGAAGCCATGGACCCGAAAACATTTTATCGTCACTGTGTGGATTCCCGTTATCCATCTGCGGGCGGTGATATGAAGAAGTGTCCGTGTTAATCATTAATTCATAGCAAGCGCCTTTCGGGGCGCTTTTTTTTATCGTTAAAAATTAATATGAGGAATAGACGATCGCGTTAAATCTGAGGTCATTGATTGAGCTAGCGTAGAAAAGTTTTATTATAAAAATCCATGAAATCGCTTAAGTCTCTATACCTTTTAAGTATGATTCTTTTCAAATAGATGGATGAGCTCAGATTGGTATTTTGAGATTTGAGCGAAAAGAAAAATGATCTCTATTTGTGTCGATCATTTTATTTGTTTTCTGCGCTTCTTACTTCTTTTCAACCTGATCATTTTGACTCTTCTATTATTTAAATCCTCGCCATTTTCTAATCAGTATTTTTATTCAGTTACACAGACAGATGATTGATCTTTTGGGAAAATTTAAATTTCAGTGTATGTTAATCTTAGGCCATGTTTTATTAAGGAAATTATTGTGATCTGGGGCATGAAACAAAAGGAAAATAACGACATTGCACACATCAATACTGTGCTTGAACAAAAAATTGCAAGTTATGCACCCAAGATCCAGCGTTTTTTTGAAGAAGTTAATGCCATTGTGTTGGATAAGCAGGCCCAGACCACACTGGCACTCTGTTGTTTGATTGCAGGCGGACATGTCTTATTTGAAGATTTACCCGGATTGGGTAAAACTACATTAGCCAGCAGTCTGGCACATCTGGCTGGGTTAAAGTTCCAGCGGATCCAATTTACCAATGACATGCTGGCCAGTGATGTCATCGGTATTAACATGTTTAACCAGAAAGAACATCAGTTCGAGTTTAAACAAGGCCCGATTTTTACTCAGATTTTACTGGCAGATGAAATCAACCGTTGTAGTCCCAAAACCCAAAGTGCCTTACTCGAAGCCATGGAAGAAGGCTATGCCACCATTGATGGCGTACGCTATGCCTTACCGAAACCTTTCTGGGTGATTGCGACACAAAACCCGCTATTCCAAAGTGGTACTTACGCTTTGCCGGAATCCCAGCTAGACCGTTTCCTGATGCGTTTATCTTTGGGGTATCCATCACGCCATGCAGAAAAACTGTTATTACAGCAGGAATCCCGTTTTGCCCTGATTGCAAGTCTGGCGCATATTTTTACCGAAGATGAAATTCTGGATCTGCAAAGTCTGACGCATCAGATATTTATCAGTGAAGCGATTCAGGAATATTTGCTTGATCTAGCAGAAGAAACCCGTAAAAGCCGTCATGGACTTTCTACGCGTGGCCTTCTGGCCTTGAAGCGCGCAGCACAAGCGTATGCTTTGATTCAGCAACGTGCTTTTGTCACACCAGATGATGTGCAGGCTGTATTTGTCGCGGTGACTTCGCATCGTCTGGGTTTAAGTGAAGCTGAAACGTTTAATGTGATGCAACAGGTTGCGGTCAGCTAAAGGAGTCCTCTCTTGGATAAAACCTGGCAAAAATGGCTGGCCAAGCGCTTTCAATTCTCACAGCAGAAACAGCTCTCGCAGAAAGATGTCTTGGTATTTATTTATCAGCAGGGCTATCTGTATCTGGTGTTGATCTTCATCACCTTTGTGGCCGGGGTGAACTATGCCAATAACCTGATTTTAGGTTTCTGCTTTTTAATCAGTGCGGTGCTGTGTATCAGTTTTTATCTGACTTTTAAGCAATTGCATGACCTGAAAATTGAATTGATCGCAGATGATGTGGGGCAGGTCGGTCATAGCGTGAATCTGCATCTTTATTTTCAACAGCAGCAGCTTCGCCCCCGCTATTTGTATATCAAAGCAGGGAATCAGCTAGCGAAAGTTTATCTGAATGCACAAAAACAGCAATTTATTCTGCCATTTTATGCAGAGCAACGTGGCAAGTTTGATTATCCGGTGATTCAGATTTATTCGGTTTATCCCTTTGGGTTAGTTCGAGCCTGGACCTATCTTTATCATCAGCATTCGGCCTGGGTCGCGCCTAAAGCTGAAGTTTTTAGCACAGAAAATAAATATCACTTTAACCGTTTTGAACCGGATATGGATGAGTTTCGTGAATTGCGCAATTACCAGTCAGGCGATTCCTTGCAGGCGGTGTCCTGGAAGCAGTTTGCGCGTGGACAAGGCTTGTATGTCAAAGTCTTTGAGCAATATCAGGATGAACACAGTATCGAGATTCATTATGCACATATGCCGAGTCAGTCACATGAAGAAAAACTTGAATTTGTGATGGGTCTGGTCGAGCAATGCGAGCAGCAGCAATGTGCGTATAGTCTGCATTTGCCACAGGCCGAATTGCCTCAGGGTGCAGGTGAAGAACAACTGCGGAAAGCCAAACAATTGTTGGCGCAGGCCTAAGGCGGGTAAATTCATGATCAATGCAAAAATCCGTACCTCGATTGTGTTGACTTTGGGCCTGATTCTCATCGCCCAGATGGCATTTATTCCGGTTCTACTCAGTATTATTTTTGCGATTAGTATTGTATGTATCTGGATTTTCCTGAAACGTCAGCAGCCATTTCCCAAAACGGGCACTTTTCTACTGACGGCTTTGGCACTCGGCAGTATTTATTTGAGCCATCATAGTTTTATTGGTGTTGAGGCTGGGGTAGCAGTTTTATCTACTTTTTTATTTGCTAAATCACTGGAAAGTAAAAATAAACGTGACCTGATTATTCTGTTTAATTTTGCCCTGTTTGTTGCTGCCAGCTCATTCCTATATAGCCAATCTTTTGGGATGGCGATTGTGATCGTGCTGTGTTTAATCAGCTGTCTGATTGGTTTGTACCGGATTCAGACTAGCGATTTTGAGCAGGAGCAGATCACTCAGCGCGCAGCATTGCAACAGGATGCCAAACATGTGGGCAAGTTTATCTTGTACGCTGTTCCATTTTTTATCTTGCTGTTTATTTTCTTTCCGCGCTTGCCACCACTTTGGCATATTCCCATTCCTGAAAATAAGGGTGTGACCGGCATTGGCGATAGTATGTCACCTGGGGATATTGCTGAATTATCCCAATCCAGTGCCCTTGCTTTCCGGATTATTGGTGATATCAGCAAGCTTCCGCCACGCTCAGAACTCTATTGGCGAGCGTTGGTGCTAGATGAATATGATGGGCAACGCTGGACCAGCAGTTTCGTCAATCAGCAGCCTTTAATGCGACAACCGATGGATACTTCACCCGTACCTACAGGCTGGAACTACCAATATCTGGCTGCGGATCCTTCGGTGTTCTGGATCATGGGGTTGGAAAAATCGATACCTGTGGAACGCCGTTATTATAACCGTCAGGATTGGAGCATTGTGCCGAGACGGCTCACGCAACGTGTTGAACCGATTTCGTTACAGTGGGTCGGGACAGCATATGATCCTCAGGCTTTGCCAACGCAATATATCGAAAGAACGAATACTCAGGTGCAGCGCCGACTTGACCCGAGAGCGCAACAATTAGCACAACGTCTATATGCGCAAAGTGCGGAAGATCCTCGGCGTTATGTGCAGCAAGTCTTGAATTGGTATCAGCAGAATAACTTTATTTATACCCTGAAGCCGGGCCAACTGGGGCAAAACCGGATTGATGAATTCCTGTTTAATTCCCGGCAAGGTTTTTGTGAACACTATGCCTCGAGTTTCGTGATGTTGATGCGTTATGTCGGGATTCCTGCACGGGTCGTCACCGGCTATCAGGGTGGGGAGTTGGCACCAGATCGCATGAGCTGGGAAGTCCGACAAATGGATGCTCATGCCTGGACAGAAGTCTGGATTGACCAGAGATGGCAACGCTTTGATCCAACCGCGATGATCGCTCCACAGCGTATAGATGATGGCATGCAAAATCTGCTTTCTCAGGATGCATGGGTATCGGCAAATCAGTCGACCTGGAACTCGCAGCATAATCTATGGGTCACCAAACTACGCGTTTGGAGCGATTATGCCATCTACCAATGGCAAAGTAAGGTGGTGGGTTATAATGCAGAATCACAACAGAGCTGGTTATCAAAATTAGGACTCGGTTCAGTTTATTCGAGTGTCATAATTTTGCTGGGCAATATTGTGCTACTGATTTTGGCCTATGTCTTCAGAATTTATCTGAAAGCCCGACAGGCTCAATCTCCATTAGATCGCGCTATTCAGCAGCTGAATCAATCTTTAGCTGACGATCTCAAAAAACAGTCTGCTGAAACTTTTCATCACTGGATGCAGCGTTTATCTCAACAGGTTCAGATTGAAAACCAGACTGCCTTTATTCAAGCTATACAGGTTTTTGAAAAAAATCTTTATTCGGGAACCCCAATAACTGAACAAGAATTGAAAAAATTCAAGGATTTGCTTAAAACTTGCGCGGACGTTTTAAAAACTAAATGAAAAGGCTTGTTTTCGGTCGGAAAAATTTATAATATGCCAAGCATTCTAGGTGTATAGCTCAGTTGGTTAGAGCGCTACGTTGACATCGTAGAGGTCAGCAGTTCGAGTCTGCTTATACCTACCAAGATTCTAAACGTTATGTTATAAGGGTTTTAAGCGAAAACAGTAGCTTAAAGCCTTTTTTTAATGCCTTGAGTAAAGTGAGCCGTTATCCGCACTATCTGCAAAACCCGTATTTTATGCAGTTATTGCCGTTAAATTTACGTCAAGTTTACGTCAAGAATTTTGGAAATTACGTCATGAAATTACCCAAGCCCAGAAAGCGCGGTTCGGCCTACTACATTGAACTAATGATCAATGGAAAACGTTCTTCAGCAACTCGTGATACCGCAAAAGAATGTGAGCAAGGGGTAGCTCAAAAGATGCTTGAAGCGAAGGTCAATCAGATGGCGGAAGACTTGAGCATAAAACAGTACTATCCCTTCAAAACACTTTTTCATAAATACTATGATAAGCATGGCCGTAAACTTCGCGGATCCAAATACGTCAAAGAACAATTAGCGCCGTTTGATGAAAAGTTTGGTGCACTGGCAGATATGTCTATTCATGACATTTAGCTTAAATATTTCAGCTCAAAGTTCCGCAAATTAATAAATTGATTGAAGTGCTGCACTTGCGTTGTACTCGGCTGGAATAGGCTGATCAGCTACAGGCAGATTCGCAGTGTAGGTTCAGTCAATTTTTTATCACGCACAGCGCTTGCTTCATGCTAGATGACATCTTCTAGGGTTTGCGCATCGTAAGATGTTGCTGATGCTGATATGCCTTAAAGAAGAAGGGTAAGAGCAGATAGATCTGTATAAATGTTTGGGCCTGCAGCATTTCGGCTTGTATGACTTTTTTACGTTGGTCACTACGGCGCTCGCTGGCGAACTTAAGGTTTTTTGGCATGGACTTTTATTATTTTTATAATCAGTCTTCATGATAAAAGTAAATTGTTGATCCTAACCGTTTGATCAAAAACCTGGGAATAAACTGCAGGATTTTTGTTGGAAAAGTCGCAATTTTGATAGGGCTAAGTGCAGAATTAAAACGGATTAAAGCTCTTAATGATATGAAAAATAATAGTTTTTATTTCAAAAAAATCTCTAGGGTTTTCGGTTGTATTGAATTATTTCAATAGTACATCTTCAGATTGTAGATAAGGCCTTACCAGATACAAAGACTGCATCGGGTAAGTAGTTTAATTAATGGCTACTCGATTTGACCATAACTTTATTCTGATACATCTTTGCATCTGCTTCTTTGATAGCTTCAGCTAACCCAAAGGTTGGATTACGCATTGCAAAGCCAATTGCAGCACTAATTCCAACTTTTGTAAAAGTATTTTGAATTCTTGATGCAAGCTTCTTCGCATGCTCTAAGTTAGTTTCAATGGTCATCACAGCAAACTCATCACCTCCTAAGCGAGCGATAATATCATTACTACGTACCGTGTTTTTGAGAGCTAAAGCCATTCTTTGAATGAGCTCATCACCTGCAGCATGACCCAGAGTATCATTTGTGATCTTAAGATCATTAAGGTCTATCATAAGAATAGCAGTAGGGTGACCATAACGCTTACAGCGCTCTTCCTCTTTGATAATAAGCTCATCCCAAGCACGACGGTTGAAAAGTCCAGTCATTGGGTCGGACATTGCTTCTATTTCAAAACGCTCAGCTTTACGTATGTACTCAGCAGCTTTCATATCAGCTTGAATCGTATAACTGAGTACCTTTGCTATCAACTCGAATAATGGAGCATCTTCAACAAGAATTTTAGGTTGAGGTTCGGGATCAATTGCACATAGAGTGCCAAAAAGAGAGCCATCTTCTTTATACAGAGGTTGGCCGATATAGGCTTTAATTGAGACTAGGTGATTTATAGGTGCATCTGCGTAAACTTGAATATCAGGTGAATAGGGAGCAATACGAGGCATATTACTTTGTACCATGTGTGAGCAGAATGAGTCTGCCCAATGAAATACTTGTCCGGGCTTAACGTTATAGCCATTATCTTCACTCAATAATACAATCCAGTCGTCACCCTCAGTACGAGTAATCATCCACAATTTGAAGCCAAAGCGTTGAGATAAGAATTTTAAAATGGCTTGGCCAGCTTCTTCAAAGTTATTAAAGTTAATATTATTCATGAAGTGAACCTACTGCAACAGTAAGAATATATATGCGAAATACCCAATATATGAGTAATTCTTATAAACGGGAGCCTAAAATAGGTATTATATAGAAATGTGTGAAATTTATACTAAAAATAATACTTAAAGAAATTTATTTTTATAATGAAATTTAAAATTAGCCTGCGGTTAGAAATACCAAGATGTAATTTTCTTATTACTTATGAAAAAATGCAATCACTGCCATTATAGCTGCGATATTCATAAGTATTAGAAATATATAAAAAGTCATAATGAATCGAAGCTACCAAAAAATTTTCAAAATTATAGTTCTAAAGAAGCATTTTAAATGTATCTTAATTATTAACAACGAAAGGAAATTGTAAAGTCGAAAGGAAAAGTGTCTAACCCTTTATATTATAATAATATTTATATTAATTTAGTGATTTATCCAAATCATTCAACAGTTTATCTTCATTGTACGCATTGGGGGGGACAATCTTATAAGAGCTGGTATATAGTTTCCTTTAAATTTTTTGGGATAAGCTTCACATATAAGAAAAAATATAAAGTTTATTGTTATTTAACTTTGAATTATATAGAGAATCTTATAAAAGAGAACTCGTACATATCGGATTGTTTAATATGAACTTAGAAAAATAAGTGATTAAAATCATGTCATCGTTTCTAATAATTATAGGATTTATATGATGTTTTACAGGGATAATTTTTAGACCACATATTTCCCATAAAAAGGTCAAGAATTATATGGCTGCAAAAGCTGCTGGCTTCTTATGTATGTTACCAGGAGTATTTCTATTTTGTCTTAGATCTTATTTAACATAAATCCCCCCGCTAGGGGGACTCGATTCTAGTCTTAAAAAACTTCGTAATTACATACTTCTATTCTTGAAATAAAATCGAGAGGCATTGTCAGTCTCTCAGCTGTAATAGTTTCAAAATGAACCCAGATAGCAGCATCTCTATTCTCAAAACTAATACTTACAAGTTTAACTAAGTCGTAAGGTTCAACATTATGGGTCAAGATAATATTATAGAGGTGATCTGAGCGTACGTACGAAATAAGGATTTGATGGATAGTTAATTGCTCTTTACTGCTTAACTCACTGTAATTACTTAGTTCTGGTAAATCATTTTGAATATTCACTTCAATCCTTAACAATCTTAAATTTTCTGTAGAAAACGGCGATTTTATCAATTTAGACAACGCTGAATATATTGGCTTTTGTTAATTCTTTCTAAATCTTGTTCTCGCTCGATAAACATAGCGTATACAGTTAACTACCTGACCTACAAATATACATTGGTTGTTTAACTCAATAATATTTGGCTTGAACTCTGGACTTAGAGCCTGAAGATATCTTTTTCCATTTGTCTCAATAACTAATTTTTGAAAGTAGCATCATCACCGTAACGAACCATAATAATGTCATCAGATTGCATGTCTCCGTAATAAGCATCCGGATCAACTGGACTGCTCCCAGTATCCTAGACATAAGACAGCCTCATTTTAAAACTGTTTCCAATGGTTTTGGAGTCCCCATCTCAGATTGTATTCATAAAGCACATATATTTTATATTGCGAATATGCGTATATTCATATATAAAGCTATGATTCGTCGATAAGAGGGAAGCTCATGAATCAAATGCCAAAAGTCCAAATTTATCATAACCCGGCCTGTGGCACCTCACGCAATACGCTGGCGTTAATTCGCAATGCGGGAATTGAGCCGGAAGTGATCGAATATCTGCTTACGCCACCCTCGAAAGATCAGCTGGTCAACATGATTCGGGATGCCGGTTTGACGGTTCGTGAAGTGCTCCGTAAAAATGTCGATCCCTACACCGAGCTGAATCTGGATGATGCCGGCTGGAGCGATGAGAAACTGCTGGATGCCATGCTGCAACATCCGATCCTGATCAATCGCCCGTTGGTGGTTACCGAGTTTGGAACCCGATTATGCCGTCCATCGGAAGTGGTACTGGATATTCTGCCTTTGCCACAATTAAAAGCCTTTGCCAAAGAAGACGGTGAAATCATCGTGGATGAACAGGGCAATCGGGTAAAATAAAGTGTCCCCCCATGCGAAAAAGCTTCAACTTGATTGGAGCTTTTTTATCTGAAAAACACATTGACGATGATCTATATCGGAAAAAGCGGGAAATTGTTCAAGCGAGCGCTTTCTGGTAGGCATATTCTGATCTGGATATCATTTTTGACAGGTCATCTTTACCATATATATGGATATGTGTATATTTGCATAAAAAATGGGAGCAATTATGGACCACGTTCAGTTTTTTAAATGTTTATCTGATGAAACACGTCTCAGTATTGTCCTGCTAATTGCACAAAACAAAGAGCAATGCGTCTGTGATCTGACCGATAAACTGCAGTTAAGCCAGCCGAAAATTTCACGTCATCTGGCCTTGTTACGTTCTTGTGGTTTACTCAACGATCGCCGGCAAAGCCAGTGGGTGTACTACAGCATTAATCAGCAATTGCCGGCCTGGTGTTTTGAAATTCTGGACGTGCTAAAAGCTAGTGAGGTTCCGGTTTTATTTGATTCTTCCGCTCTATCGATTCAGAGCCATTGCGAGTAAGTTTTCATGAAATTTTTGTTTTTATGTACGGGGAACAGTTGCCGCAGCATTCTCTCTGAAGTGTTGTTCAATAGCCGTGCGCCAGAAGGCTGGGTCGCTTACAGTGCCGGCAGCAAACCTTCCGGTCAGGTGCATCCCTTGACGCTTGAAACCCTGCACAATCTGGGCTTGTCGACTGAAGGCTTATCCAGCAAAAGCATTGATGCCTGTGAACAGTATCAGCTAGACGTGGTGATTACCGTCTGTGATGCGGCAGCACAGGAAGCGTGTCCTCTTTATCTTGGCGGAGCGATCAAGGCGCACTGGGGCCTGTCTGATCCGTCCCATTTAGAGGTGGATAAAGAAGAAAAAATGAAAGCCTTTATGAGCACTGTTGAACATATCAATCGTCGCCTGGATGCTTTGTTTAAACTTAACGTAAATGAGCTTTCTCGCTCGCAATTGATTGCAGCGATTAATCAAATTTCGAATGTTGAGTAAGTCACATGTCTGAAAAACGCATGTCCTTTTTAGATCGCAACCTGACGCTCTGGATTTTTATTGCCATGGCGTTAGGCATCGCCATAGGAAACTTTTTTCCTCAAGCATCGGTTGCTCTGGATCAATTCAGTATTAATTCAGTCAATATTCCAATCGCGATTGGTCTGATTCTGATGATGTATCCACCCCTGGCAAAAGTGGATTATGCGACCTTGCCGCAAGTGTTTAAGGATAAGAAAACCCTGACGCTATCTTTAATTCAAAACTGGTTGATTGCTCCGGTACTGATGTTTGCGTTGGCTGTGATTTCTTTGCATAGCTATCCAGAGTATATGACAGGCGTGATCCTGATTGGTTTAGCTCGATGTATCGCCATGGTACTGGTGTGGAATGGTCTGGCCTGTGGTGATAACCAATATGTTGCAGCATTGGTGGCGTTTAACAGTATTTTCCAGATTTTATTCTTCAGTACCTATGCCTGGTTATTCCTGACCTTCCTTCCGCCATATTTTGGTATTGAAGCTCAAGTGATCAATCTTAGCTTCTGGACCATTACCCATGCTGTTCTGGTTTATCTTGGAATTCCGTTCTTATTGGGTTTCTTAACGCGCTTAATTTTGGTGAAACAAAAAGGCGTAGAATGGTATCAAAACAAGTTCATTCCAAAAATCAGCCCGCTGAGTTTGATGGCTTTGCTGTTTACGATTTTGGCGATGTTTAGCTTAAAAGGGGGGGATGTCGTAAGTCTTCCACTGGAAGTTTTACGCATCGCGATTCCTTTAATCATTTACTTTGTGGCCATGTTCTTTATTAGCTTCTTTATGAGTAAATGGATGGGCAATGATTATCCAAAAACTGCTGCAATCTCATTTACTGCGGCTGGAAATAATTTTGAATTATCACTTGCAGTCGCTATTGCAACTTTTGGTATCGCTTCGCCGGTTGCTTTTACCACGATTATTGGGCCATTGGTTGAAGTACCTGTGTTAATTGCTTTAGTGAGTGTTTCACTGTGGCTAAGAAAGAAATATTTTAAAGAGGCTTGATCCGATGAACCTGCCTAACGTAGATCCAAATCTTATTGAACAACCCACCTTTGAAAAAGTCCAAGCCAAAGAACTAGCTCATCCTCCTCGGATTTTACTGCTCTATGGGTCTAATCGGGAACGTTCTTACAGTCGCCTTGCAGTTCTTGAAGCTGGTCGAATCCTTGAATATTTTGGGGCAGAAGTCAAAATCTTCCATCCCAAAGGGCTACCTTTACCGGAAGATGCTGATACTGAACATCCAAAAGTAAAAGAACTGCATGAGCTTCTGGCATGGGCTGAAGGTATGGTGTGGTGTTCACCGGAACGCCATGGTTCTATGAGTTCCATCTTTAAATCCCAGATTGACTGGATTCCTCTGGCAGGGGGTGCAATTCGTGCCACTCAGGGAAAAACCCTTGCCTTGATGCAAGTCAGTGGGGGATCACAGTCCTTTAATAGTCTGAACCAGATGCGTGTTTTGGGGCGTTGGATGCGGATGATCACGATTCCAAATCAGTCTTCAATTCCAAAAGCATTCCTGGAATTTGAAGAAGATGGACGAATGAAGCCATCAGCATTCTATGACCGGATTGTCGATGTGATGGAAGAACTGTATAAGTTTACTTTACTAACCCGTGGGCAAAGTGCTTATTTGACCAACCGTTATTCGGAACGCAAGGAATCGGCTGAAGAGCTTTCCAAACGGGTAAATCAGCGTAGTTTATAAATTCTAGGTGATCAGAGAGACTGAAAAGTATCTTGAGCAATGGAAGGCTAATTTAAACGCTTGAAAATTTTATGAAATACGCCCAGTCTGATAAGCAGGCTGGGTTTTTATTTGATGACAATAAAGAAGGGGGGAAATATTTTGGCTCAATTACAAGCTGAAGTTGATGTGATCATCATCGGTGGTGGACAGGCCGGTTTGTCCACGGCTTATTTCTTAAAGCGTAAGAACATTCCGTTTATCATCCTAGATGATCAGCCTCAGCCTGGAGGTGCCTGGCAGCATGCCTGGGAGTCCTTGCGCCTTTTCTCCCCGAATAGCTGGAGTTCGCTGTCAGGCTGGATGATGCCGGCGACCGAACAGACCTATCCGACCCGCAATGAGGTGATCGATTATTTGACCGCCTATGAGCAGCGCTATCACTTTCCTGTAGTTCGTCCGGTGCGTGTGGAACGCGTGGAAAGTAAGGGCCAGTATTTAGAGGTTTATGCCGGGGAACAATCCTGGAAAGCCAAAGCGGTGGTAAGCGCTACAGGGACATGGAGCCAACCATTTATTCCCGAGTATGCCGGCCGTGAGCATTTTCAGGGCGTACAACTGCATTCCGCAGATTATAAAAATGCTGAGTTATTTAAAACCAAGAAAGTCATGGTGGTGGGTGGCGGTAACTCTGGTGCACAAATCTTGGCAGAAGTATCTCAGGTGGCCGAAACGCTTTGGATCACCCAGACACCGCCGCAGTTTCTGGCAGATGATGTCGATGGCCGTGTCCTGTTCTTAAGGGCGACTGAGCGCCTGAAAGCCCAGCAGGAAGGTAGAAAGATTGAGCAGCCCATTGGGGGGGTGGGTGATATTGTCATGATTGATTCAGTTAAAGATGCACGTGAGCGAGGCATTTTGCAGAGCAGGCGTCCATTTTCAGCTTTTACAGAACATGGCGTGATTTGGGAAGATGGCAGCACAGCGCATGTGGATGTGGTGATCTGGTGTACAGGATTTAAGGCGGCGCTGAATCACCTCAGCAGCCTCGGAATTATCCAGCCGGACCAGACCATTGCGGTTCAGAATGGCCGCTCTGTTCAGGTACCAAATTTATGGCTGGTGGGCTATGGAGAATGGACAGGTGCTGCTTCGGCCACGCTGGTCGGGGTTTCCCGGACAGCTCGGGCAGTAGCGGAAGACATCGCTGCATTTTTGGCCTGAGAGGATTTGATCCTGATTCAGTCGAGTGGATTGAGTGAATAGTATCTGTCTGCAACGAGCGTCATACCCGATGGTCTGATGCTCGTGATGATACGCTTGCATTGACGTTCGAATTTAATCAGGTAACTTATGCCCACAATGTGGACAGAAGAAATATTTGTTTTTTTCCTGCTCGAGTTGTTCTTTCTTACGCTCATGAATAAGTTCTAACAGGATATCCTGCATTTGTTCTTTGCTCAGTCCGACTTCTTTACGTAAAATTTCAATTTTTTCTTGATCTTCAATTAAGTCAATTTCTGCATCATCGAGCAGTTCACGAAATCTTAATTCCAGTTTGTGCTTGCGCTGTCTCAGCTCATTGGCCAGACCATTTGCCAGAATACCCGCAGGAAGCGCTGCCAGACCCACCCCTAAAATAGTAATTAAAGCCCCTAGAAAGCGGCCTAAGGGGGGTGATTGGTGTCACATCGCCATAGCCGACTGTGGTCAGTGTCACCACTGCCCACCACATGGATGCAGGGATGGAGCTAAAGACTTCTGGTTGAGCCTTATTTTCAACCACATATACTCCAGCCGCCGCGATGATGATCATGATCAGCAGGATAAAAATAACCGCCTGAAATGAGCCCTTTTCGCGCTTGATCACCCGCAATAAAATCTGCAGGGAGACGAAATAACGGGTTAATTTGAGTAATCTGAATAATCGAAGGATTCGCAGGAAGCGTAAATCGAGATGCACAAAGAAGTTAATATAGGCCGGGAGAATCGCCAACAGGTCAATGATGGCACCGCCACTACGGATCCATAACCATCGGTTTTTCCATGCACCTTCAAAGGGGTCTTTTTCCGCAATGGCCCAAAATCTTAATAAATATTCCAGGGTAAAAATAAAGATCGAGAATAATTCAAAGGCATCAAACAGCAGCTGATAGGATTGATAGAGGTCATTGATTGATTCAAGTAAAACGGCAGCAGTATTCCCAATAATCAATATAATCAGAAATATATTGATGACGCGACTTAAGATGCTTTCGTGTTCTTCATTATGCAAATTGTCATAAATAAATCTGCGAAGCTTATACCAGGCCTTGAATTCCATAACAGTGCATTACGGTGCGATAAGATGCTTTGAGTTTAGCGCAAGCCCGGCCATCGAAAGGAAATTTTTAAAAAATTAATCAGAATTGTGGGGTGGTGATTATCCTGGATTTTTAGGGCTAAAGCGAGTGTGCACGACTCTAAAATCCCCAAAGCATTCTGGTAAATCTCACTACGGAATACTTGAACGATACCGATACAATACTGCTTCAACAAATACCCTGTTGTCTTTGGCAGTTACTCAAACAGTACTTGCTCGTCCGGGCAACAGATCCTTAATCTGTTCCCACTGATCATCTCTTAATGCATAGCGTTTAGTCATGAAAAAATAATGAGGACAGATTAGATTTTTTTAAGCTAATTGGTGACAGGCCTAGTTGCATCAAGTGATCTTTTTTCTCTGGCATTTTTGTTTTCATAGAGGGGTCTTATTATTTTTATACCTGTTTCTATGCTAAAAATTAAAAGTGCGTTGTGATCGCCTGCTCATAAACTTGAGAATACAGAGAAGGTTTTTGTTGAAGAAAAAGTTATTTGTATAAACAAAGGAAGTGATTTGAATTGGTGATATCTTTATTGGATGTTGAAAAGTAAGAATTTTTATTTCAAAAAATCTCTAGGGTTTTCGATTGTATTGAATTGATTTCAATGCGAAGCCCATAGGGCTGTCGGGCATTGAAAGAGAGCTGATAGCCATACTGTTTTAACAGGTTAGCGGTCAATGCCAGTCCTAAACCATGGCCGTGCTGCTGAGCAGATTTGCGCCAGAAGCGTTGTCCTAAATGTTGGATATCCTGTGCTGTCAGTTGCTGTCCATCATCTTCAATCACTAGGCAACCAGACTGCATGGAAATCCAGATATGGGCAGCCTGTGCATGCAGCAGGGCATTTTCAAGCAGATTTTTCAGTACGGTATACAGCACAAATTCAGGCAGCTGAATTTCGCCCAAGTTGTCCCAGTTTACTTGTATTTTTTTGTTCATTTCTGGATAGCGTGTACCTAAGTCTGCAAGAACTTTCTCAAGTGTGGGGCGAAGCCAGATGGCCTCAGGCATTGCCTGGATACTGTTTTCTGATTGGGTCAGCAATAAAAGCTGCTCGAGTAACAGCGTATAACGCCGGATACTCTCATTGGCCTGCTGCAAATTATGCTGAATGGATTCAGGCAGGTGCTGCTGCTGACCGATCAGCTGGGCCAGTTGTACATGGGTTTTAATTGCAGTCAGGGGACTGCGTAATTCATGTGCAGCATAGGCACTAAAGGCTTTCTCCTGTTGCAGACTGTCATTGAGTTTTTGAATCAACTGCGTGGAATTGTTGACAAAAGGCTGTACTTCTTGGGGAATACTTGCAGGCTTGAGCTGTATTAAAAAATCTGCCACCTCTGAATAGCTAAGGTTTTTCTGGTTCAGGTATTGACTGAGCTGATCCAAAGACCGGAACTGTCGGCGGATAATAAAAACGATCAGGGCAATACAGATCAGCAGTGAGAAGACCAAGGGAATCAGTACGGACTGCAGAATCTGCTGTAGTAAGGTATCCCTCAAGAACATACGTTCTGCTGCCACCACCTGAATATCGCCACGACGCAGAACATAACTGCGCCATTCCGTATCACCCTGCTGCCAGGTGCTGAATCCTTCTGGTCGCTGGCTTAAATTTTGGGGGGCACCGCGTGTTTTGGCAATCACCTGATTACCTAACGAGATGTCAGAGCTAAAAAGAGAAACTTCACAGGCAATTAACTGGTTTGCATCATCATTCTTGGCTAATTTGGATAAGGTTGCATCCCCTAGACTATCCAGCGGTAACTGCTGAATCAGCCGGGCAACCATTTGTGCAGATGCCGATAAGCGTTGATCCAGTGTGTCTTGTAAACGCTGTTTCAGGTCAATATACAGCCATGAAAATACTGCACTCCACAGCACAATAAACACGGCCAAAAGACTCATGACCAAACGCCATTTCAAGCTGTGACTAAACATGACGCTGCTCAAACGGTTTAAAAATATATCCCACACCACGAATGGTCTGAATTAAATCTGGATGCAGTTTTTGTCTCAGGTGATAAATCTGTACATTCTTTGTTTGTTTTGTTCGCATTTAATCTGTTTGGAGCATTTCAGCTGTCCTTACCTAAAGGCATGTTACAGCGTCTGGATCAATGGCAGCAAAAGCAGAAGGGTGGCACGCTGATTGGTGCCGGTCTTATGGGCATGATCGCTGCACTGATTGTCGGGCCATGTATGAGTGCGCCGTTGGCCGGTGCCTTAATCTATGTGTCTCAGCTCAATCAACCGATGCTGGGAGCTAGTTATCTGTTCGTCTTAGGCCTTGGGCTGGGCTTGCCGCTATTTATTGCTGCCGTATTTGGGTCCCATCTTTTACCCAAACCTGGCATCTGGATGGATCGCCTGAAGTTTAGTTTTGGCTTTGTCATGTTGGCTCTGGCCTTGTATTTCGCCCCTCCATTATTGCCCGGCATTTTATACCTGGGCCTTTTGGGTGTGGTACTGATCACCTGTTCAGGCTACTTCTTGTTCAAGATGCTGCCTCATGTGCATCGGTCTGTATCGAAAATAGTCCTGATGCTGCTCAGTGGTTTACTGGTCTATGCAGGAGGCATGCAGCTCTATCATGTCTGGAGTCAGGTACAGGTCGCCCATGTGAAATCACGGCTTGAATGGCAGAGAGTCAGTACAGCCGCACAATTGCAACAGGTTTTAGCCAAACATCCTGCACAGCCGGTGGTGATTGATGTCTATGCAGACTGGTGTGTGGCCTGTCAACCGATTGAAAAGGAAGTGATTCCACGTAGTGATGTCCAAGCGGCTTTACAAAATGTGGTTCGTATCAAATTAGACCTGACCCACTATCATCCAAGTCAGGATGAGCTGCTAAAAGAATGGCAAATCCTCGGTCCGCCCACCTTTATATTTTTAAATGCCGCACATCAGGAACAGCGCGAGTTGCGCTTGACAGGAACTTTTAGCGCAACACATTTGCTCGGTAAATTGCAGCAACTGCAAGGGGAACAACCATGATGATTTCAAGTGATGCGCTACATCTGGGACCTTTGATGTTGCCCTGGACACTCATAATTGTTGCCACTGGCTTGATGCTGTTATCTGCTGTTTTGTTTGGATTAGCCAGAAAGTATTCATGGTCTAAACAACTGCTTGGACAAAGTCAGGATTTGCTCTGGAGCAGTTTTTTGCTGGGGATGCTGGGTGCACGTCTTGTTTTCGTTCTGCTCAATGCCGAGCTGTATTTTGCAGCACCCATCGACATACTGAAAATCCAGGACAAAGGTTTCCATTTATGGGGAGGGGTGCTGATTGGTGCTTTGTGGTATGTCATTCGAAACAGACAGTTGCAGACCCGATTCAAAGCCATCTTGTTGATCATCTTTGTACTCTGGATCGGGCTTGGACTCGCGTTCAAATCCAGTCTAAAAACTGAAGCAGCGTTTCCTGATCTAGCCTTTGCTGGACTAGAACAGGAGCGTCTGGGTACAGACAAGATTCCACTCAGCCAATTCGTTGGCCAGCCCACGGTAATTAATTTGTGGGCGAGCTGGTGTCCGCCGTGTCACCGCGAAATGCCGGTGTTGGCCAAAGCAGCCAAGCAGCATCCTCAAGTGAATTTTGTCATGCTGAATCAGGGTGAGGAGGTAGCCACCGTAAATGCCTATTTAAGAAAACATCAGTTTCAATTTAAACATGTCCTGCTGGACCCATATGGTGAACTACCACAGCAGCTGAATAGTTTTGGTCTGCCAACGACGCTGTTTTTTAATGCTCAAGGCCAGCTGGTCGAGCGGCATATGGGGGAACTCAGTCCGGCTATGTTGCAGCAATATTTAAATAGAATTTCAGATCAACCTTAAAAAATGGAAGGACTCAGTATGAACAAAATTTACCAGGTGCTTGGTGCAGGCATGTTCCTGATCATGAGCATGCACACACAGGCAAATATTAAACAGCATATTGAAAAACAGGGCTTTGTGTTTGTAAAACAGATTCCGGCACCGCAAGGAATGACCGGCTGGGTGGGGCATGAAGACCAATACTCCAATACGGTATTTATCTCCAACGATGACAAATATTATATCAAGGGCGAACTGTTTGATGCACAAGGGAAAAGCCTGTCCAATGAGCAGATTGAAAAGCATATGAAAAAAGCGGTATTGGACGATGTCTGGAAAACCCTGGAAAAATCCACCTGGATCCAGGATGGCAAGCCAGATGCACCACGTGTGGTCTATGTCTTTTCCGATCCAAATTGTCCATATTGTTATAAATTCTGGCAGGCGGCCCGACCTTGGGTAGAATCAGGGAAGGTACAGCTGCGTCATATTCAGGTCGGTGTGATCCGTGAAGAAAGCCGTGGCCAGGTGGCAACACTATTGAATTCGAAAGATCCAGCGGCAGTTTTTAATGATATAAACAAGAATAAAGGCAAAAAGCAGCTCAAGAAAATGGAAAAGATTCCTGTCGAAATTGCTGCAAAAATTGATGCCAACCAGGCCCTAATGGGGAAATACGGCTTTTTCTCCACACCGTCGATGGTCTGGAAAAACAATCAGGGTGAATTTAAATCTGCTCAAGGCCTGGCGATGGATGTCAAGGAAATTTTTGAACAATAATATTTTAACTACATGATAGAAAAGTAATTTTTACTTAAAACATCTATACATGATAGGGAGGCAGATTTACATTGGTGGATAGGCTAAGCATGAAGAGCAGATAAGATATGTCAAATTTGGATGATCCACGGGTACTGCTTGCTTTGGAACGAACCGCTCTGGCGTGGAACCGGAGTGGTTTGGCATTAATTGCTTTTGGTTTTGTGATTGAAAAATCCAACCTGCTAGTGCAACTGGTGGACCCAGACACTTATGCACAGAAAATAGCTTATTCACAATGGTTGGGAATTGCGGTGATTGTATTTGGTATGTTGGTGAATTTCGCCTCAATCCTGCAATATCGACGGGGTTTGACATCACTGCGACCGCCGGAATTTATTGAAGGTTATTACACCCAGTATCCCGTATGGCTAAATCTGTTTACTGCTTTTAGCGGACTGCTTCTGATCATTTCTTTTTGGCTGCACTAAGAAGAGGGCTGGGCGCAATACAGCTCGTACAGCTTTTGCATCAGGCTCAAGACCTTGGGGTCACTCAGACGATAGAAAATCTGTTTGCCCTCACGTCGGGTGCCAACCATGTCGGCCTTACGCAGTACAGTCAGCTGTTGTGAAAGTGTAGGTTGATGAATATCGGCAGATTCTTCAATTTCCTGAACATTCATTTCCCCGTCAACCAGGACACATAAGATTTTCAGACGATCAGGATTGGCTAAAACTTTTAGGCATTGGCTGACGAAATCGACCTGTGAAAAATCAATTTTGGCATTTGCAGCAATCATATCCATAGATGTCCTTGAAACCTTTGATGTAACCCATGCAGTTTACACAATTTACCACAAAACTGCTTGATTATTATTTTTTAATATATAATATAAAAAAGTATATTGTATAGAGATTGATTCACCATGCATGACTTCCTCATCGCATTTATTGGCGGTTTAATGCTCGGACTTTCAGTGGTCGGCTATCTGTATGTCAATGGCCGTATTGCAGGAATCAGTGGTTTGGTTGGGCAGGTATTAAACCCAAAAACCGTATTTAAAACGCCTGCGATCTGGTTTTTATCAGGCTTGATCATTACACCGTTTATTTATGGTCTGTTTGTACAACCTGAAATCGAATTGAATGCCAGCCCATTGATGATGATTGTGGCAGGTCTGCTGGTAGGCTTTGGGACACGTTTGGGTTCGGGCTGTACCAGTGGTCACGGAATTTGTGGCATTAGTCGGCTGTCTAAGCGTTCTATCATCGCGACCATGACTTTTATGTTTGCAGGTTTTGTCGCTGTTTATATTATCCGTCATATCACAGGAGCATTCTAAAATGAAAAATGTGTTTGCCTTTTTATTTGGTGCGCTGTTCTCTGTGGGATTGATGGTATCGGGCATGTCCAATCCGGAAAAAGTACTCGATTTCCTGGATCTGTTTGGCGATTGGGATGCCAGTCTGGCCTTTGTGATGATGGGCGCGATTACTGTGGCCTTTATTCCCTTCCAGAAAGCATTACGTACGGCGCAACCGAAAACAGTATTTAATGAACCTATTGATTTACCTAAAAATAATCAGATAGATAAGAAGCTGATCACGGGTGCGGTTTTATTTGGTGCAGGTTGGGGCATTGCCGGCATCTGTCCGGCGCCAAGTTTCACTTTGATCGGTTTGGGCCACTATCAAGTGCTCTATTTTATTGTAGCAATGCTGGTGGGTGTATGGATTCACCGTAAATGGTCAGGAGCTTAACGATGTCAAATTTACCTATAGTAAAAGATTTTTTTCACGAAGATACCAATACCTTCAGTTATGTTGTACGTGATCCGGCGACCAAAGCCTGCGCCATTATTGATAGCGTTCTGGATTATGATCCGGCATCAGCAAGTACATCCACTATTCATGCCGATAAAATTATTGCCTATATTAAAGAGCAGGGTTTAACGGTCGAGTGGATTCTCGAAACCCATGTCCATGCTGATCATTTAACTGCAGCGCAATATCTCAAAGAAGAACTGGGTGGCAAAATTGCCATGAGCCAGAAAATTGGTATTGTTCAGGAAACTTTTGGCGCGATTTATCATCTGGATATTAAACAATGGAATGCTCAGCAGCTCTTTGATTATTTATTTGAAGATCATGAGTCGTTCCAAATTGGAACATTGAAAGCCTATAACATTCCAACACCGGGACATACGCCTGCTTGCCTGAGTTATGTGATTGGCGATGCGGTTTTTGTGGGTGATACGTTGTTCATGCCAGATTATGGTACAGCACGTTGTGATTTTCCGCGAGGCAGCGCAGAACAGCTTTATGATTCGGTGCAAAGCCTGTTTCAGTTGCCAGAAGATACCCGGGTCTTTTTATGTCATGACTATCTGCCTGAAACACGTGAATCGTATGTGTGTGAATCTGATATACAGACGCAGAAAAAACAGAATATCCATATTCATCAGGGAATCAGTAAAGCTGAATTTGCTCAGATGCGAAATCAGCGGGATTCAGGACTGAGTATGCCTAAGCTGATTCTACCGGCGATTCAGATCAATATGAAAGCAGGACAGTTTCCTGAGCCAGAACAAAACGGTGTTTCTTACCTCAAGCTTCCTCTTAACTACTTCAAATAAGCTTGTGTCGTGATTCAACAAAAAGTTCAACCTTTATTGAATCATTTTTGTGGATAAGGGAGAGGGCGATGTGGGCATTAATACTTGAAGGGCTAGTTATCGGAGTGCTATTGGGTTTGACCGGTGCCGGTGGCGGTATTCTGGCTGTACCTGCACTGATGACGACCCAGGGTTGGACGGTGGCCCAGGCTGCGCCGGTGGGATTGCTTGCGGTCACGCTGTCGGCCTTGGTCGGAACGTTCGAGGGTTTGTTCAAGCGTATTGTACGTTATCGCGCTGCCCTCTGGATTGCTCTCATTAGTATTCCTACAGCGCGTTATGGCGTGCATCTGGCCGATATCGTTTCTCCGGTCTGGCTGACGCTGGCTTTCAGTCTGGTCATGCTGATCGTGGCTTACCGGATCTTTTTTAATAAAGTGACCGATCATGGCAATGCACCGTGCAAGGTCAATCAATCGACCGGTCGTCTGATCTGGAATGTCAAAACTGCTTCGTTCCTAGCAGGTATTGGTGTTGTGGCAGGTTTATTAACCGGTCTGTTGGGGGTGGGGGGTGGTTTTGTAATTGTTCCAGCCCTGCGTAAATTCACCGACCTTGATATGCGCAGTATCGTTGCGACTTCCCTGATGATTATTTTCCTGATTGGTGGGGTCAGTATTTCTGCACACGTGCTGGATGGCTTTCAATATCCTGTTTCGGTTACGCTGACCTTTGTCCTGGCCTGTATTGTCGGGATGTTAATTGGACGCAGTCTGATGCAGCGGATTGACAGTAACAAGGTACAGAAAATATTTGCCACTACCGTGGTTGGGGTGGCGATGTATTTAATCTATTCAGCGCTCATGGGCTAAATAGCCAGTTGGAAATTTAAACTCAAACGCTTTCAATCTACCTGAGCATCGTTTATACAAAATATAATTTTAATGGCCGAGGAAGAATGAAAATGATGAAAACTGCAGAGCAATTGATCCAGAATGCAAAAAGCCGGATTCAGGAAGTCAGCGTAAATGAACTGTTTGAAGCGATGCAAAACCATCAACCAATTGCTCAACCATTTTTATGTCAGCAACATGTCCATTCGATAAAGCAGAACAACTAATTTCACCAAATTGGTTCATCACGATATGTAATTTACAGCCATAAAACCAACCCATAGAACTTTTGCCACGTGATGCGATTTGGGCTAATGATTTATGGCATTGAATACGTTGATTTTTACAAACAGGTAGCGTTGTTGAATCAATCTATAAGTATTGTTTATCTTTGCCTTTCATCAAAGCTACATACAGGGCATGTAGTGCTAATTCATGCCTATTGATCAAGTGAATCATGCGTTGGCAGCAAGGCAAGTGCTTAAATAAAAAGCTTTTATCCAGCTTTAGCCATGTAAAAAAGGCTTTGAAATTATTGAAATGAGAACATTTGTACCAAATGGTGATAAAGCAGATTTCTGAAATTGTGAGCTGAGCATTTCTGATTCTTAGAGAATGATGACTTTGTTTGAGGAACTTCCAATAAGTTGCTTCAAATTTAAGAAAGAAATCATCAATTAAGCAGAATCGGTACTATTGAACATCAGGACTAGAGTTGTGAGTTTGGTTTGGTAACTCAACTGATGGCTCTAGTCCTCTTATTTTTCAAGTCAATTTCTTATCCGTGATTCGGGTTAAATTATTTAAATGATGATTCATTCTGTATTCAGATCTTCATAAATTTAAAGGATACTTATTAGGGATATATTCTGTTTTAGACTTAATTCAGGATGCATAAATGAAGTACTCATTTATACAGCAGGCTTTCACTGGTCCCGTGGATATCGTAGGGGATATTCATGGTGAGATTGCCGCGCTGGAACGACTGATCCAGGTATTAGGTTATGACCGGAATGGTCATCATCCAGAACAGCGCAAACTAATTTTTGTCGGTGATCTATGTGACCGGGGGCAAGACAGTGTTGCGGTGATCAAACGCGTCAAACAGCTGGTAGATGAAGGCTATGCACAATGTGTGATGGGTAATCATGAATTGAACCTATTGACCGATACTTTGCGGGAAGGCAATGGCTGGTTTTTTGGTTCACCGCATCAGGATGATCTGAAACCTTTTGATTCGATCCAAGCCTCAATCAAAGATCGACAATGGATTCTGGATTTTTTAAATAGCTTACCGTTGGCCTTGGAGTCGGAGCAGCTGCGTGTTGTACATGCCTGTTGGCATCAAGGATCAATTGATCAATTACGCAATTCTGGTTTTACTTCGCTTGGCGAAGCCTATGCTGATTTCGTTCAACATACAGCGCTGGATCTGCAAGCCTTAGGTATTAATGAATTCATCCAGATAGAGCAGCAACGCTACCAACACCAGTTCAAAGACCCGGCTGCAACTTTACCTTTATTGCAACATCTCGCAGAAAAAGAGCTACGTGAGCAAATGCACAATCCGATTCGGGTCATTACTTCTGGTGCGGAAAAAATCGCCTTAGAACCGATTTATGCCGGTGGAAGGTGGCGGATGATCGACCGCGTGCCATGGTGGGACAGCTATACCGACCAAATTCCAGTCATTACTGGACATTATTGGCGGAACTTTAAATCTACTGAAGAAAAAACCGGTTTACTCAAATCGATCGATGCACTGCAATGGTATGGACAGCAACAAAACGTATTTTGTGTGGATTATTCAGTGGGTAAACGCTATCTCGATCGTCAACAGGGTGTCGCGTTCAGACATCGACTCGGCGCCTTAAGATTTCCAGAAAATATCTTGAGCTTTGAAGATGGCAATCAGTATTCAGTTCAGCGGTTCTGAGAAAAGGCAATTTTCTGATACAAAAAAAGCAGCTTTTCCAGCCGCTTTTTTACAGAATCTAGATTTTATTCTGCTTCGATTATTTCATAATCATGGGTGATTTCAACACCGCCATCAGACAGCATTTTGCTGGCAGAGCAATATTTTTCAGCAGAAAGTTCTACGGCTTTTGCGACCTGTTTCTCTTTAATCGCTTTGCCGGTCACTACAAAATGCAAGTGAATTTTCGTGAATACTGCCGGAATTGTATCTGCACGTTCAGCCTTTAATTCGCAGCGTACATCGGTAATATCCTGACGAGCCTTCTTTAAAATGGTAACAATATCAAAAGACGCACAGCCGCCCAGACCAGTTAAAAGTAGCTCCATTGGACGAGGACCACGGTTTTCACCACCGTATTCAGCTGAACCATCCATGATAATAGTATGACCACTTTGAGTTTTTGCTTTAAAAGCAACATTCTCTAACCAATGAACGCTTGTTTGCATTGAAACTACCTAAAAAAAGCTATAAATTTGTCAAGTAACTGTACACTAACATAAATTGGGTTGATACGGAATTTCAATCCCACTGTGTGACAAGTTCACATTAGGTCTTGTGCGATCTATAAATTATCCATAATCGGAACTGTTAGCATGACTTCAAACTTTTCACAATTAAGCACTGATGCGCTTTCTCCGGGGCAATTACCAGAATCCGTGAAAGCACTGTTAAAACGTGCATATATTAATCGTTATCCAAAACGTACCACGATCATTGATGCAGGATCAGAATCTAAATCTTTATATTTAATTCTGAAGGGGTCTGTATCTATCATTCTTCGTGAAGATGATGATCGTGAAATTGTCGTGGCTTATTTAAATGCGGGTGACTTCTTTGGGGAAATGGGTCTATTCGAGGTTAATCCACAACGTACTGCGGAAGTTCGTACGCGTGATGTGTGTGAAATTGCCGAAATTACCTATGAAAACTTTCACGAAATCAGCAAGCAATATCCTGATCTGAGCTATGCGGTATTTGCTCAATTAGTACGTCGTTTGAAAAATACCACACGTAAAGTTACTGATCTGGCATTTATTGATGTTTCAGGCCGGATTGCACGTTGTCTGATCGACCTGTCTTCACAGCCAGAAGCGATGATTTTGCCGAATGGCCGTCAGATTCGTATTACCCGTCAGGAAATTGGTCGCATTGTTGGCTGTTCCCGCGAAATGGTCGGACGTGTACTAAAAACCCTGGAAGAGCAGGGCATGATCGAAACCGATGGTAAAGCCATCCTGATCTTTGATGCTTCATTAGAAGAAGCATCTGAAGCAGTGGCAGATGGTGCCATAGACGAATAATCCAGATATTAAAAAGCAAATCTTCGGATTTGCTTTTTTTATGCGTCATTACTCAATACATAAAAATTTAGAACAAGCTTCTCAGAAAAGATGATTTAAGTCTCCCTTATAATTCCGATAGGCTATAGCCCACTTGATCTCAATTCACTGAATAAAATTCACAGGATGTTTTTATGCAATTCAGACCATTGGCGGATACCGGCATTTTTTTGCCAGAAATTTGTTTGGGCACCATGACCTTTGGTGAGCAGAACACACAAGAACAGGCTTTTCAGCAACTGGATTATGCTTTAGATCAGGGAGTGTATTTCTGGGATACTGCGGAAATGTACCCGGTACCGCCAAAACCTGAAACGCAGGGTGCTACCGAGCGTATTATCGGGAACTGGATCGCTGCCCGTGGTGGCCGTGACAAACTTTTTTTAGCCTCAAAAATTGCCGGACCCTCGCAAGGTGGTAGCCATATCCGGGATGGTAAAACCCGTTTCGTTGCCGATGAAATTTCAGCAGCAATTGACCAGTCATTGTCACGCCTGCAAACGGATTATATTGACCTGTATCAGCTGCACTGGCCGCAACGCCCAACCAATTTCTTTGGCAAGCTGGGTTATGGCAATGCTGAAGCGGCAGAAGACCGTACCGTGACAGATCTCGAAGAAACCCTGACCGCCTTGCAGGATGAAATTAAAAAAGGCCGTATCCGTTATATTGGTCTTTCCAATGAAACCCCGTGGGGCACGATGAAATTTCTGCACCTCGCAGAGAAATTAGGTTTGTCCAAATTTGTCAGTGTACAAAACCCATATAACCTGCTGAACCGTACTTATGAAATCGGCATGTCAGAAATTGCCCATTATGAAGGTGTGGGCTTGTTGGCGTATTCACCTTTGGCATTTGGTTATCTGACCGGTAAATTCCGGCATGGTGCACGTCCTGCCAATGCGCGTGTAACACTGTTCTCCCGCTTTAGCCGTTATAGCAATCCGCAAAGTGAATGGGCAACCGAGCAATATGCCCAGCTGGCAGAACAGCATGGCTTAAGTCTTACCCAATTGGCTTTGGCCTTTATCAAGCAGCAGTTCTTTGTGACCAGTACGATTATTGGTGCCACCAATCTGGATCAGCTGAAAGAAAATATTCAGGCATTTGAAATTGATCTGTCTGAGGAAATACTGAAAGGTATTGAGGCAATTCACCGTCAGCAACCGAATCCGGCACCATAATCATGGTGTTGTTATTTTAAAGCACCCTCCAAGCGAGGGTGTTTTAATTTTATGAGAAATTAAATTTGATGATAAACAACATGGCCGGAAAACAATAAAAGCAGCATAATCGAAATAAGACGCATCAAGATGATTTGATAAAAATGAATAGTGAAACAGGTATTTCTAAATCCCAAGTATTAGCTATAGCAGTATTCAACTTAGCTGAGCAGTTGCAACTGAAAGAATTCGAACTTGCATTGATTCTGGGTTTATCTGAGGCGGAATTATCTCTGGTTATAAATGAAAAAGAATTAGAACCAGATACTACAGCAGGCGAAAAAGCTATAGCTTTAGTAAATATCTATCAAAAGTTATTTAGCTTGCATGGTGGAGACTTGAGCTGGATGCGGCAGTTTATCAATTCACCTAACAAGCTTTTGGATCAGCAAACGCCAAGATCTCTAATGCAAACAGAACATGGTTTGAGTGAAGTATTGCGATTACTAGGAAGGTTGCAACCGTACTAAAAATATCTCTCTATTCTCTACTAAGCTGAAAAATAGCAGAGTAAATTAAATAAAATATGAATTGTTTATCTTCACCTTAAAAATTCGGTGGTGTTTCAAAAAGTATGCTGGCGTTAAACAAATCCGTTATTAAGGTAAAAGAAAGTCAAATCAAAGGCTTTAAAATGATTTTCGAGCTTTTTAGAAAAGTTGCAACT
>NZ_JBBCWZ010000007.1:0-72425 GCF_037145695.1 Acinetobacter sp. USHLN143 | reverse complement strand
CATCGAATTAGGCGCGGTTTTAGAAGGAGTTGTAATTTTTCAAAAAAGATTGAAAACCATTTTAAAGCTTTCGACTTAACCTTTTTTTACATCAATAATGGCTTCATTTAAGGTCAGCATACTTTTTGAAACACCACCAATGATTTAATTGCAAAATCTAAAAATGGTACTGAAATTATTGTTTCGTTAATTCCTCTCAATAAAATGCAAAATACACGTCAGGGTTTAAAAAGAATTGAAGTGGGTAAAAGAGTTCTTCTTTCCTCTGGAGTTGAGGTAGATTTAAACTTAGATGGTCGTACATTCTATACTTCTCTAAATCAATTATTTAAGCTAAATCATAAAGTTATTTAAAGATAAAATTAACAAACATCAAATTTTTAGTGGATATTTTGCCACTTTAACTATTATTAAAGGTATAGATATGCTTAAACAAAGTATCAGTGTAAAGGATCAGTTTGGGGCTCAACAGGCTATTCAAGCAACAGTCGATCATCATTTTTCTAAAACACAATCTCATTCCAATATAAAACATATCACTGTAGATGGTGAAGATATTCGTCCCAGTTTTGAAATGTGCTTTCAAAGTACCTTAAGTGGAAAAATTTTCAAAATCGTATAGATCATTCCTAAGTGACCTAGGTTCATCGCTTCAGTGAGAGATAAGCTGAGCTGAATTGAAAGACAATAAAAACTCTAGACGATCCTAATCTGCCCCCGAAGCTTGAATGTTCTTCATCTGATTTGAAAGCTGCTTTTTGAAGAGGGTTAGGTTCATGCGTGCTATTGATCCATATCCGACGACCTGGATGAGATCTAGCCCATAATTCCAAAGACCGGATTGAAACTCTTATCAATATCAGTGATTTCGATCTTTGAGTATTTTCATTGATTTTTATGCAATGCATCTTAGTGTTATTCCGCAGTTTTGCTATAGTAAGAGCAATTTTGGATCAACATCAGGACTATGTTATGTCAGCTACACCACGCATTGGGATCTTGGGTGCAGGCGGTCGTATGGGGCGTATCCTTATTCAGGCTGTGCATGAAGCAGGTTATCAATTGGCGGCTGCGGTAGAACGCCCTGAAAGTACACTATTAGGCGCAGATGCTGGCGAACTTGCCGGAATTGGCGCAACAGGTGTTAAGGTCGTGGGTAGCCTTACCGATGTAGTCAAAGACTGTGATGTCGTGATTGATTTCACTGCGCCAGCAGCGACCGTCAATCATCTGAAAATCTGCCGTGAAGCCGGTGTTGCCATCGTGATTGGTACGACAGGTATGAATGACGAGCAAAAAGCCTATCTGGATGAATCTGCTACTGAAACGTCTGTGGTCTATGCAGCAAACTATTCAGTGGGTGTGAACGTCTCGATCAAACTGCTTGAACTGGCCTCTAAAGTTTTTGGTGATACGGTTGATATCGAAGTGATTGAAGCACATCACCGTCATAAAGTAGATGCGCCATCGGGTACAGCTTTGATGTGGGGTGAGGCGATTGCGGAAACTTTGGGTCGTGACTTAAAAGAAGATGCAGTGTATTGCCGTGAAGGTCATACTGGTCCGCGTGAGCGTAAGAGTATTGGCTTCCAGACCATTCGCGGTGGCGATATTGTCGGTGAACATACTGCAATGTTTATTGCCGATGGGGAACGTGTGGAAATTACTCATAAAGCGACTAACCGCATGAACTTTGCTTCTGGTGCGGTACGTGCTGCAGCTTGGGTCGTCGGCCGTGAAGCGCGTAAATATGATATGAAGGACGTGCTTGGTTTTAACGATATTCAGGTTTAAAACCGAGTCAAAATCATTTATAAAAAAGTATAAAACTAAAATAAGACGAATAAAAAATGCAAAAAATGATTTTCCTGCTCTGTGCAGTGGCGCTTGGTGCCATTGCGCAGGCCAAGCCTGTCGGGACGCCTAAACTCAGTATTCATAAAAATAATATCAAGGTCTGGACCTATCAGAATGAGCAAAACCCGGTCTTTCTGTATAAAGCTGAAACCACCTATACTGCACCAATTGAAAATGCCGTGTCCCTGATTCTGAATGTCGAGCATGCAGTACAGTGGGTTCCCTATATGGGTAGCATCAAGGTTCTGTCCCGCGATGATAAAAAAGGCGACTTTACTCTGTATATGGTGCTGGATTTTCCATTTCCCTTAAAAGACCGTGACCTGATTGTACAGGGCAAGATGATCAAGGAAGCCAATGGCCAGATCACCATCAAGAATAAAGCCATCCAAAGTGCCTATCCTTTAAACCCGGATTATGTGCGTTTAACCGATTATCAGGGCGACTGGACTTTTCAGAAACTGGCCAATAATAAGGTCAAGGTCTCTACCTATGGTTATGCCAATCCTGAAGGTTCCATTCCTTTGACCTTCGTAAATATGTTTGTGCAACAGCAACCTTATCAGATGTTGCAGAAAATGAAGACCGAGCTGGCCAAGCTTTCACCTATTGCGGTCTTGCCTGAATCCCTGCAATAAAAAAGACCCAATTGCTGGGTCTTTCTAGCAGATGAGAAAAAAGACTGAATTTAAGCTGCAAAATCTGCTTTAAGTACAATCCGGTAACGGGCTTTGCCAGAATGCAGATGTTCAATCGCTTGGTTCAGTTGTGACATCGGGAAGACTTCGATTTGTGGCGCAATATTTTTACGTGCAGCAAATTGGAGTAACTGACGTAAAGCCGCCGGCGAACCTGTCGGTGAACCGGTAACTGACTTGGCGCCGCCAATTAGCATGCCAGCCGGAATCTGCATCGGCTCAAGTGGTAAACCCAGCATATGTACAGTGCCGTTCGGTGCCAGAGTTGCCAGATAAGCCTGCCAATTCAAGGTGACATTGACAGTACTCAGTAATAAATCAAACTTGCCACGCTGGGCTTTTAATGCAGCGACATCACGACTATTCACTACATGGTCAGCGCCCATGGCTTTCAGCTCATCACTTTTATCGAGATTTGAGGTGAAAGCGGTAATCTCACAGCCCCAGGCTTTCAGCAGCTTGATGGCCATATGCCCTAAACCACCAATACCAATTACGCCAACATGGTGAATGGCCTGAATCTGATGTTTCAGGATCGGATCAAATACGGTAATCCCACCACAGAGCAGGGGGCCAGCACTTTCAGGATCTAGATCTTCCGGTAAGGGAATGACCCATTGCCAGCCGGCGCGCACTTTGTCGGCAAAACCACCGGCATGTCCGACAATGGTAGCCACCTGACCGCCAGTACACAGCACCTGCTGGCCCGAAATACAAGGATCGCAATATTGGCAGCTTTCCGCTGTCCAGCCGATACCCACCCGTTGACCAACTTTCAGGCCTTTGGCTTCGGCACCCAGATGGGTAATGGTGCCAATAATTTCGTGTCCAGCCACCACAGGATAAACCGACGAACCCCAGTCATTATTAATGACCGAAATATCAGAATGACAGAGGCCGCAGTATTCTACTTTGACTTCGACCTGATGCGGCTGCAGTTCTCCGGCATCAAATTGATAAGGTTCGAGTTCCGCACCTGCGGACATGGCAGCATAAGCTTGAATAATATTATTCGACATGATTTTGACTCTTATTTAAATGCGAGGATATTGTTTTAAAGTCACAATGATTTTCATGGTCATCGACCATACCAACGGCCTGCATAAAGGCATAGCAAATGGTGGGTCCGACAAATTTAAAACCGGCTTGTTTAAGGGCTTTAGACATCTTCTGGCTCTCAATAGTTTGAGCGGGTGCTTGCCTATAATCCACAACATCATTATTCAATCGCGGTTGCTGGGCAAAAGACCAGAGCCAATCCACCAGATTAATCCCTTGCTGTCGCAGCTTTAGCCATGCTTGGGCATTTTCTCGAATGGCATTGAGCTTGCCGCGATGTCGTATCAGGCTAGCATCTTCAAGTTTTATTTGGAGTTGTTGATCTGTAAGTAAAGCGATAGATTCGATCGAATATTGAAAAAAATGTTCACGATAAGCTTCACGTTTTCTGAGAACGGTAATCCAGGCCAGACCGGCCTGCTGTCCTTCCAGACACAGCATTTCAAACAGGCGATTTTCATCCAGCAGGGCCTGTCCCCATTCTTGGTCATGGTAGGTGATATACAGCGGATCATTGGAACACCAGCCACAGCGTTGCACAGTCATGTGATGCCCCTTGTTTTTATGCTTTTATAATTTAAACACAGTCCATTGATCTTGCTGGTTATCCCAGTAAGACAATTCAGCCTGATCCAGATCGCTAAATTGAATCCACATATCTTTACCGGCCTTGTCAGCATAACCGGTACTGATCAGAAGCGCATCCTCGGTAATTTCCATCACCCAGCCCTGATAAGTTTGACCATTCAATACAATTTTTTGTTGATTGCCTGATTCAGCAAATTCCACCAGACGATTGATCAACGCTTCTGACATGTAAATATCCTAAAATTAACGTAAATAGGGATAAGGGTTGACCACACCGCGGCCCTTGCCCTGTAAATAGATTCCATAATGCAGATGAGGAGCAGTATGCCGGGCATTACCGCTATTGCCGACATAACCGATCAGCTGGCCTTTTTTGACATGGTCGCCTACTTTTAAGCCACGTTTATGGCCATCCAGATGCGCATAATAATGCCAGGAGCCGCCTGGACCCAAAATCCAGACTACTTTACCACCCAAATTGTTATTACGTAAATCCGCAATCAGGCCCTCAGTCGCGCTAAAAACCTTGGTTCCACGTGGAGCCATGATATCAATACCTTCATGCAGACGTCCGCGACTGCGCGAAGCGCCCCAGGTATCTGTTAATTCACGTGCCTGTACGCGTGCCACCGGGATTGGCAATGAATTAGGCATCTGCAGGCTGTTGAGCTTCTTCACCAGGATAGGGTTCAGTTGTACAGCAGGGGATTTTTTCGGTGTACTGCTACAGGCTGCCAGCAGTACAGTGATGAAAGCAATCCATGTCAAAGCAAGATATTGGCGCACGCTATTCATCCTTAAATATTGGCAATGCTCATTCTGAGCTGATCGGTTTTTTGCTTTGTCCAGACTATGTCATACATTTACCGCAGAGATCAATTTTTTCATCGCTGTTGGCAGACCGCAATCAATGGCTGTCTCTGGACGCATCCAGCAGCCTTGCAGTTCAATGGCCAGATGTTCCTGCTGATCCTGATCTACTGTAAAAACAATCGCTTCAAGCTGCCAGGTAAAATGGGTAAAACTGTGGCTAATCTGGGTTTTTTTGACGATATTTTTCAGGCCAAGTTGCTGGCATTGCTGTTCCAATTCATGTGCATTTTCAATAATCGGCAGACACCAGAGACCGCCCCAGAGACCGCTATTGGGACGTTGCTGCCAGAGCCAGTCTGTACCGGACTGGATCAGCAAGACCTGAGCAGAGCGTACCGGAACCGGTTTTTTGGCCTTTTTAAAAGGCAATTCATTTTCCAGTCCTTGCTGATGTGCCTTGCAATGCTGCTGCATTGGACAATACAGACACAAAGGCTTTTTCGGCGTACAAACGGTCGCGCCCAGATCCATAATCGCTTGGGTATAGTCATGATTACGTTCAACCGGACATAATTCTTCGGCCAGTTGCCATAAAGCACGTTCATGGACGGGTTTGGACAGATCATCCTCAATCGCAAAGAAACGTGACAATACCCGTTTGACATTACCATCCATGATTACGCCATATTGACGTAAACCGAGTGACATCAGGGCACCAGCGGTAGAACGCCCAATGCCGGGCAAGGCCATCCATGCTTCCAGGGTTTGAGGGAACTGCTGCTGTGCTGTCACGATGCCGGCAGCTTTATGCAGATTGCGGGCGCGGGCATAATAGCCGAGACCTGCCCAGTAGGGTGCCACTTCATCCCATGAGGCTTGACCTAAGTCCTGAACAGTCGGAAAACGCTGGATAAATCGTTCGAAATATTGCAGTACAGTTTTGACCTGAGTTTGCTGCAACATGATTTCAGAGACCCAGACTTTATACGGATCATCTGTCACCTGCCAGGGCAAGTCATGACGACCATGCACATCAAACCATTCCAACAGGGCATCTGAAAATACGAACATGAATACCTAGCAACCGAATAAGCAGCAGCTAGTATAGCGGAATCAGCAGGGTGGGAATGTGAAAAGTAGGATAAAAATGGCTGCTCATTTGTTTGGGCAGAAGAGTGATTTCAAAAAAATAAACGCTCCGTAGAGCATTTATTTTTGATAAAGAATCCGGTTAATCGTTAATTCCCCAGCGCTCATCCAGCTTCAAGGTCTTGCCTGCATAACGCGGAATAATATGAATATGCAGATGTTCTACCTTTTCCTGAAATACTTCACCATCAATAAAGCCGACATGAAAACCGGCAGGCTGGTAGCGTAATTGCAGTTCATTGCGTGCCTGTTCCAGTAGAGACATCAAACTTTTACGTTCTTTGTCAGTCACTTCGAAAAACGAGGCCACATGCCGCAATGGAATAATCACACAGTGACCTTCGGACAATGAATTCGGTTCAGGCAACACCACACCATAATCATTTTTGGCAATGACATCATATTCGTCAAAATTGCAGTAGGGGCAGTTGGTTTCAGCCATCATACACATTCTCCTCTGGTAGGATTTATCTTTCTTTTCTTCATGAAGTATCTGAAATATTTAGCCTGTGAACAAGCCAAATAGTTGTTTCTATTTATGCCAAATGACGATCCAGCAAGGCATACATTGCTGCCAAGCTTTTTCGTTCCGCTTCTGCATCGTAACCAAGATCTACACCATTGGCTTTGGCCCGTTCATCCGCAAGCGGGTTGCTAAAGCCATGTTTGGCATTTTCAAAAACAATTACTTCATGCTCGACTTTGGCGGCATGCATTTCCTCACGGAAACTGGCCACATCATCCAAAGTCACCATGCTGTCCAGTTCACCATGTAGCACCAGGATTTCCGCCTGTACCTGACCTTCCTGAGCAGGTGCTTTTGGCGACAGAATGGCATGGAAAGTGGCCACCGCTTTTAACGGTGCATTAGAACGGGCCAGATCCAGTACGACTTTGCCGCCGTAACAGAAACCAATCGCTGCAAGCTTTTCAACATTGACTTCATCCTGTGCTGCCAAAGCATTCAAGGCTGCTGTTGCACGGTTGACGATAGTGTCAGGATCTTCAAAAGTTTGCATCATCCACTGATGAGCCTGATCAGAATTGGTCGTGACTTTTTTATCCCCATACATGTCCATGGCCAAGGCCGCATAGCCATGTTCTGCAAGTTCACGGGCACGCTGTTCGGTATATTCATTCCGACCCCACCATTCGGGTGCGACCAGTACACCGGCAACAGGGGTATCTGTTTCTGGGGCGGCAAAATAACCAATTAATGGGCTGCCATCCTGCGCAGTATAATAAATTTCGCGAGTCTTGATTGCTGCCATGCTGACATCCTCTATTGTTGTTGAATTGCTTGATTAAAACATAACATAGCAAAACTGATCGGAATGTGACATGAAAACCTGCGATTTACGGATACTTAAGCTCATAAAAAAGAGAGGCAAATATAGAACCTCTCCGATTTTAGATCTGGAAAAATAGGACTTATTATTTAATAATTTCCAGTAATTCCACATCAAAAATTAAAGTACTGTTCGGTTCAACTACATCCCCTGAACCAATCTGTCCATAGGCCAATTCGGCCGGAATGAAGAAACGATATTTGGCACCTTCTTTCATCAGCTGTAAACCTTCGGTCCAGCCGGTAATGACCTGTGTGGTACGAAATACTACGGGCTGATTACGGGCAATTGAGCTATCAAAAACCGTACCATCGATCAAACGGCCTTCATAATGTACCCGGACATTACTATTTGCGCTCGGCGATTTCCCTTTACCTTCCTGAAGAATCTGATATTGCAAACCTGATTTCGTGGTTTTGATCCCCGGTTTTTTAGCATTTTCAGCCAGAAATGCCTGACCAATTTTGGCATTTTCATCCGCCTGCTTTTTCAAGGTAATCAGCTCCTTGGCTTCAGCCTGACGCTTAAATTGGGTCAAGACTCGCGCCATGTCTTCCTCACTTAAAGTCGCCTGTTTCCCAGCGGCTGCCGCTTTTAAACCGGCACTGAAGGCATCCAGATCAATGCCTTGTAAGGAATCGGCATTGCTTTTTCCCATCAGATAACCAAAGCTGTAGCCGACCTGTTCAGCCTCAGGGCTTTTATTGGTGACTTCTTTGGCAAAAAGACTGCCAGAACTCAGCAGTAAAACTATCAAACTTATTTGTATTTTCATGATTCATTCTCAAAATAAAGGAGAGCGCGTTGCTCTCCTTTTCGTGGATTATTTTACTTCGATGAGTTCCACATCAAAAATCAAAGTACTGTGTGGAGGAATCGTACCTGGCACGCCCTGTTCACCATAACCGAGTTTAGATGGGATATACAGGGTTGCTTTACCGCCTTCTTTCATCAGTTGCAGACCTTCGGTCCAGCCTGGAATGACCTGATTGAGTGGGAACTCAATCGGCTCGCCACGTTCAACCGAACTGTCAAACACGGTACCATCAACTAATTTCCCTGTGTAATGTACTTTCACACTTGAAGTTGCTGCAGGCTGCTTGCCCGTACCTTCTTTGGTCACTAAATATTGCAAACCAGATGCTGTGGTTTTTATTCCAGCTTTTTTGGCATTTTCGGTCAGGAAAGTATCACTTGATGCCTGAGCCTGTTTGGCACTATCCACTTGCTTCTGCTGCATTTCTTTTTGGAACTGCTCATAAGCTGCTTGTAATTCTTCTTCAGTATAAGCAGGAGCAGTACGGGCATGGCCTTCGCGAACGCCTGTCACAAAGCTGTTAATATCCAGCTCAGGTGGAGTTTGATGAGCGACTTCATAACCGAGTGCATAGCTAATTTTAGAAACAGCAGAGGCATCTTTAGATGCTTTTGTGGTTTGAGCAGCTGGGTTTTGAGTTGCATAGTAAACAGGTACTAGCGCGGCACCGCCTAAAAGAACAGCGACAGCAATCGGTAAGGCCTTACTCATGTATTATTCCAATCTAATGTTATCGTTGAGGTTCATTCCATCTTAGCAGAAAATTTTGAGAAATCTTGCAGAATGGGTGGTTTTTTAGCAAGCGGACATCGCAGTTGTGTTGAAGTTTAAAGAAATAAAAAAACCAGCAATCGCTGGTTTTTTATTTTTCAGAACTTAATCATTGTTGGAGAATGTCTAGGATCAATGACTGCCTCAACCGAAATTATATTTTGCAAAGAGCTTAGTAGGAAAACAAGCTTTTTTCTAAAGGAAATTCAATTCCAATCGATGCACCAATATCATTGTCATGTAGGTCTGAATCGCTGATCCAGCCATTTAATTTTAGTGGAATATCGGGGCGTAAATAATGCGTCCAGCTCAAATCAACAGCTTTTAATTCATCCTGCGCTGGAAAAGCATGATTAATAATACCTCTATCAGGTCGATTAGCTGCTTGGTCGAATTTTGCAAATAGGATGCGTGTATTAAGTTGGTTTAAAGGATCAAAACGTATATCACCACCCACAGAAATCATTTGACCATCACCACCCATCGCATGTGCTAATGGGTAACCATGCTGGTAAAAACCATCGGTATAATTGGTGTGATTATAAGAAATACCTTGGACCTTGCCATTGGTGCGGGTGTCTGCCCATTCGGTATATAGCTGGAAAGGCATATTATTATAGCTAGAAGAATAATCGACCCCAGCCAAATACATTTTTTTGGCTGGTAAGCCACCGGCTTCATCTTCACCAATATATTGTGCATACATCTCCATTGGGACTTGCAGCAATGGTTGTAGATTTAAGCGTGCATCAAAACCGGCGACTTGATTGGATGGGTTAGGTTCATCTGTGCCACCATTGTCTTTATTACCGACAAAAGCATCCCAAAGTGAGCTCAGGCTTTCAGGTCGTCCTTCACCTCCCCATTGAATAGCACGTGATGCACCCAGCTCCAAATAGGGTAAAGGTTGTGCAGTAACACGTAAGCCAATTAATTTAGCATCAGGTACAGCATCATAGTCATCCAGTTGTCCGGCAAAGGCTTGATATTGCCAAGGTCCAATCCAGGATAGCCATTTGTTTGCAAAAGCATTCTGTTCGGCACGCTGCATGGTCACACCATATACAGGACGACTGGTATCACCTCGAATTAAGCTACCATCATGGCCGGGTCCCAATAGGTTGGAATTTGTCCAGCAATCAGCCATTGACTCCACAATTTACCTGCGAGATAAGACCCTTCAACAGAGAGCACTATCACACCCTGCCTCGAGCAGAGTGTGATATCTAAGTTTATAATGAATTAGTCATTGTCTTTATTCGCGGTATAAGCATAAGCATAATTATAACCATAGCTACCTGCCGCCCCTTTTTGTACATCATTCAGAATCACGCCATTCACTTTGACATTGGCCTGTTCAAAACGATTCACAGTGATTTCCAGCTCTTTGATTTGTGTTTTACCATGACGGGCAATCAATAAATTTACACCCGCATATTGCGCAATAATAATACCATCGGTCACTGCAAGGACGGGTGGCGTATCAATCAGTACATGATCAAAATGAGCAGATGCCTGATCTAGGAAAATTTTGAATTGATCTGTACTTAATAGTTCAGACGGGTTAACCGGACTCTTACCTCGTGTCACAAAAAACAGGTTATCTACAGTTGAATTTTGTACTACCCCTTCATAGCTATTTTGGTGATTTAATAATTCCGCTAAACCTGGCTGTACCTCGGCGTTAAAGTACTTATGCAAATAGCCCCGACGCAGATCACCATCAATGACCAGAACCCGTTTTCCTCCTTGCGCTAAAATAGTAGCAAGGTTAGTGGTAATAAATGATTTGCCAATTTCAGGTGCAGGGCCAGAGATGGCAATCACATTATTGGTCGCATTCATTAAGGCAAAATGAATTGCTGTTCGCATGCTACGGAGACTTTCAATCGCGATATCACTGCTATCTTTAACCGCAAGAATAGGAATATTCTTTTTCTTCTTTAATAGTTTAATACGACTTTCTTGAATAACAGAGCGCGGTACAGTGGCATAGACTGGCAGATCAAGCTCATTTTCAATTTGCGCTGCGTCTTTAATGCCTGAACGCATCATATTTCGTAATAGTGCAATTAATACTCCAATAAAACCACCAGCAAAAATTGATAAAATTATTGTAATTAATGACTTGGGTTTAATTGGCTTAACGGGTTCAACAGCTTGGTCAATAACTCTGACATTACCAATTTCACCAGCCTCTGCAATTTTCAATTGCTGATAACTATTTAATAATGCGGTATAAAGCTCAGTATTTACTTTTACATCTCGATATAGCTGTAAATATAATCGTTGTGTTTCTGGTAAACGCTTAATAGACTGTGTCATTTCTGATGTTTTCTGACTAATTTCAGCAAGTTGAGCATTAATGGCTGACATTAGAGGGTGATCAGGGGTATATTTTGAAGAAAGTTCCGCTTGCTGTTGTTGTAATTGGATTTTCATCTTTTCCAGTTCAACATTTTGCTTTAACATTAACTCGGCTTCTTGAGTTACATCAATAGTATTGTATTGCTCACGGAAACGGTTGAACTTGATTTCTGATTCCTCAAGTTGCTGTTTAAGTTCCGGCAGCTGTTTGTCTAAAAAATTTAAAGTTTGTTTAGATTCTAAAGACTTGCGTTGAATATTTTGTATTTGATAGACGGATAAAATATTATTCAGAACTTGAGTAATATGTTCCTTATCATTGCCATTATAATTTAGACCAATAACACCGGAGTTTTTCCCTCTCTCTGCTACACCATAGTCATTTTTTAAGAATTGCATTGCTGTAGGTAGTGCAAGTTTAGTAATAGTAAATGTTTCTTTAAACGGAGACTTATTAAATATTACAACTTCCCAAAGTCCCTTAGAGTCTATGGCTTGATTGCTCGAATTCAATTGACCTTTAAATATCACTTCATCTTTATAAGAGAAAGTAAACTGGTTGTTATCCGTGAATTTTAACTCTAATTTTTTATCTAGATAGTAATTTGGAATTTTTAATGTTTTGATTAAGAAGGCTTGATTTTCTTTTTGGAAAACCACCATATCCTTTTTATAAAGAACTTCAGCTTTGTCGTTTTTAATCAGACGATTAAATAAAGTATTACTATTATCTTTAATTTGGATATCAAGGTGCAAATTTTGAATCGTTTGTCCCAAAATCATGCGTGAGTTTAATATTTCAATCTCAGCATCTGCGGGAGATTTCCCCCCCATTTCCCCTGGAATAGCATCACTCAACCCACCCAAGAGGGCAGCAGCTCCAGCGCCTTTATTATCCTCTACTAGAACCATTGCATCAGCAGAATAAATTGAGGGAGTAACACGTAAATAAAGTAATGCGAAGGTTAAGCTCAGTATGATACAAAGCGCGATCACTTTCCATTGTGCAATTAACGAAAAAAATAATTCTTTTAAGTCAATGGTATCGTCATTAGTACTTGAATTTTGATTCATGGATAAACTACTAGATAAAATTAAATATGTGATTGCCAATCCGAAACATAAGATTCGATGTTATTACATGTTTCTTCAAAAAATGCTTGATCGAGCTTATAAGGATCAGGAACATTCTGATCTTGCCAATGTCCTAAACGAAATACTTTACCTTTAGCAAATGGCCAAGTCTTTTCTATATGTTTTTGTTGATTTGAACTCATCACTAAAATTAAATCTGCAGTTTTGATTAAGTTGGCATCAATTTGTTTTGCGACATGTGAGCTCATATCAATTGATTTTCTTGCCATACTTGCAATGGCCTTATCATCAGCACTATGGCCTACCATGGCAGAAAGACCAGCAGACTCAATATGTAAGTTAGGATGACTTTTCTTGAGAAAAAACTCACCCATTGGACTACGACAAATATTTCCCACACAGACGACTAAAATATTCCGAATTTGCATATTTTATTTACCCAGTTGGTCAAAGCTATAGAGTGCACTAGAGAACGGAATAATCTGGTTAACAATACGTTGCCAGCGCGTTAATCCAGTCGCATCAATATAAACGATGTCATTTTTTTTCATTTCGAATTGATTGGCTAAGCCCAAATTACCAAAACTGCTTAAATTCAAGTGATACACAGTGGACTGCTTGGTGGCTAAATCGGTGCGCATTACATAGATTTTAGCCGCACTTGCGGAGTAAGGATTAATTCCTTCACTTTCACCCAAAACATCACTTAGGGTCATACCTTGTTCACGTAAAGCCAGCGCTTGGCTTTTACTCGACTCACCCATAACATAAAGCTTTTGATTCTGTTTAGTATTCACAAAAATAGTATCATTCGGTTGAATCAGTAAATTATGTAAAGATAGGCCTTGTTTCTCTAGTTGTAGTACATTGAGGTCAAAAGTTTGACCCTCCCGGATCAATTGAATATTGGTATTGTCACCTGTTTCAGTATTAATACCACCTGCCTGTCCGAGTGCTGTATAGATGCTAATGGGCTGATCATTTAGCGTATATTGGCCACTACGCATGACTTGTCCATTGACAAAATAGCGACGACCTTCATAAGACAATACTCGAACCACCACATCAGGGTGTTTCAAATAGCGTGCAAATTGACTGCGTAAAAAACGATTGGTTTCAGCCAGTGTTTTCCCGGCTACCCGTACCTGTCCCACTAAAGGTAATTGTATGTTGCCACTAGAGTCTATGGGATAACCTGCAGCTTTTACATTTGAAATATCCTGAATAGGGGGGGTGATTTCTGGGTAGGCCCAAAGTTGGATTGAGAGAACATCACCAGCAGCTAAACGGTAAATGTGCTGCTTATTATTAAATAAATGATAAATAGAATTTGAATTCTGAATATGATTGAACAAGTGACTAGGTAAATTATTCTGGGTTAGCTGAACGACGGTGAGTTGAGCCCCTTGATCTGTTTGGTAAGCACCTTGTGCAGGGAGGTCATAGGTTTGTAAACCAGAGGTAACAGCACAGCCTGTAGTTGAGATGCCACATACCAATAAAAAAGCCATTTGAAAGTGTCGCACAAGTTTTCCTACATGTTAATTTGTTAAATTCATTTTAGATTGAAGCTATTCTACCCAACTTATGAGGTGAATATATAACAATTTGTGACTTTGTTGCTAATTCTAATAGGTAGTGAAGGAGTAAGCATCCGCTGAACCCCATAGCCATTTTTTAATTTTGATCGGGTTTCCAGCGGTGTTGCAGTATCCTTCTATTTGGGGCGCTTTATGCGTCGGCAGCCTTTTCAGCACATCACTTAAATAAGCATGGACTGCTCTCAGTATCCTAGACATGAGACAGCCTCATTTTGAAGCTGCCTCAAAGGCTTCTGGACTCATCCCGTCGAGATGCAAATGACGCCTGATTCGATTGTAAAACATCTCGATATAATCAAACACATCTGCACGGGCCATTTCTCGTGTTTTATAGATTCGCTTTTTAATTCTTTCCCTTCTTCAAGCTGCTAAAAAAGGATTCAGCAACAGCATTGTCCCAACAGTTGCCCCTCCGGCTCATACTTGGAACCAAGTTATGCTTCTGACAGAATTTCTGCCAGTCTCCACTGTTGTATTGTGAACCTTAGTCTGAGTGTATGATCACTGGATCACTGGATCACTGGATCACTGGATCACTGGATCACTGGATCACTGGATCACTGGATCACTGGATCACTGGATCACTGGCTCTGCGTCGCCATACCTCCATAAGAAGTGCATCCAAAACAATATCCTTGGCAAGCGTAGGTTTCATTGACCAACCGATGACTTTCCTTGAATATAAATCAAGAACTACAGCCAGATATAACCAGCCTTGCCAAGTACGGATGTAGGTAATATCAGTCACCTGAGAAACACTGTTTCGTAAAGTATCAGGTGTGTTTACAATAAACTCTCGATTTAAGTGATTGGGTGGCACAATATGACGACGACCACGACCATAGCTTTTATGCTTCTTATATCCTCGAACAGCGGCAATACCATTGTTCTTCATGATCTTCAGCACACGATTAGGCCCGCAGCTTTCACCCAATTCTTTTAGATCCAGCGTAATGCGACGATAACCATAGATGCCATAACTGGCCTCATAAGAAGAACGGATGAGCTGTAATAACCGCTTATCTTCAATAGTCCTGCCTGATTCGAGTCCATGTAACCAGGCATAGTAACCAGCACGAGCGATCTTAAGGACCCGACACATCGTTTTAATCTTAAATTGATGGCTGTATTCCAGGATAAACTGATACTTCACTCGGGCAGGCTTGCAAAGTACCTTGCGGCCTTTTTTAAGATATCCCGTTCCTCTTCAGTCTGTTTAAGCTGACTTTTAAGACGTAGGATTTCTTTCTTTGCTTCGAGTAGTTCATGTTCATCAGAGTTGTTACGTAAAGGCTGTACCGCCTTTAGCCATTTATAAATGCTGTGCTGTGATACACCTAAACGCTCTGCTACATTAGTGACAGAATATCCATGTTCAGTAATCCATTTAACAGCTTCATCTTTAAATTCTGGGGTATATCTTTGCCCACTCATCAGGTTCTCTCCTATGCAAAAAGAATAGACGAAATTTGTCTAGGATACTGGGAGCAGTCCAAAAAGACGGTATGTGTGTTCAGAATTTTGGTGGTTATTCACTTTCTTAAATAAAAGTATAATAAAATACTCAGTAAAGTGATTCCATTTATCACTTTAGTTTATATTGTTAGATTCATCAAAATTTAAGGTTTAGATTGATGCTAAAGCTCTCGGAAGTGAAAGTTGCCATTATTGGATTAGGCTATGTCGGTCTACCGCTAGCTGTTGAATTTGGTAAAAAAGTTCCGGTTGTGGGCTTTGATATTTATCAAAAACGTATTGATGAACTCAAATCTGGTAAAGACCATACATTGGAAGTCTCTCTTGAAGAACTCGCTCTATCGACACAGCTGGATTACAGCTCAAATTTAGAAGATTTAAAAGATTGTAATTTCTTCATTGTGACTGTGCCAACACCAATTGATAAATTTAAACAACCTGATTTAATGCCACTAGTAAAAGCATCTCAAAGTATTGGTAATGTATTGAAAAAAGGTGATATCGTAGTTTACGAATCAACTGTTTACCCAGGTGCAACAGAAGAAGTCTGTATCCCTGTGCTTGAGCAGGTGTCAGGTTTGACATTTAACCAAGACTTCTTTGCAGGTTATAGCCCTGAGCGGATTAACCCAGGTGATAAACTTCACCGTGTGACCAATATTCTTAAAATTACTTCAGGCTCCACTCCAGAAGTTGCTGATTTTGTCGATGAAGTCTATAACTTGATCATTGAAGCAGGCACACATAAGGCACCAACCATTAAAGTCGCTGAAGCGGCAAAAGTGATTGAAAACACCCAGCGTGACGTTAACATTGCCCTGATCAATGAACTGGCTGTGATCTTTAATAAAATGGAGATCGACACCGAAGCAGTACTTCAAGCGGCAGGGACGAAATGGAACTTCTTGCCATTCCGTCCTGGTCTTGTGGGGGGACACTGTATTGGCGTCGATCCATACTACCTAACCCATAAAGCGCAGTCGATTGGTTATCATCCTGAAATTATTTTGGCGGGTCGTCGTCTTAATGATGGTATGGGGGCTTATGTGATGACTCAGCTTGTTAAAGCCATGATCAAGAAAAAGATTCAGGTTGAAGGTGCTAAAGTTTTAGTCCTTGGTTTAAGTTTTAAAGAAAACTGCCCGGATATTCGTAATACCAAAATCATTGATATTGTTCATGAGCTTCAGGATTATCATATTCAAGCTGATGTCTATGACCCATGGGTGAATGTATCAGATGCGGAGCATGAATATGGGATTACCCCTGTCGAGGCACTGGAAAATGGTCAATACGATGCTGTGATTTTGGCGGTTGCACATGAGCAATTTAAAGAGATGGGTGCAGAAGCTATCCGTGCACTGGGTAAAGCCAATCACGTATTATATGACTTGAAATATGTATTGAGTCGGTCTGAATCTGACCTTCGTTTATAATAGGACATACCCCATGCATCAATATCAACAGGTATGTGAGCAACTGCAAGCTCAGCCGAAAACCTGGCTCGTGACAGGTGTTGCTGGTTTTATCGGATCCAATCTTCTAGAAACTTTACTGAAGCTTGATCAAACTGTGGTGGGTTTAGATAACTTCGCTACTGGTCATCAGCATAACCTAGATGAAGTAAAAAGCTTGGTGTCTGCTGAACAATGGTCGAAATTCCGCTTTATTGAAGGTGATATTCGTCAGTTTGCAGATTGCCAAAAAGCCTGTACAGGTGTGGATTATTTACTGCATCAAGCCGCACTCGGTTCAGTACCGCGCTCGATTGCCGACCCCATCACCACCAATGACACCAATATCAGCGGTTTTTTAAATATGCTGACTGCGGCACGTGATGCAGGTGTTGCCAGCTTTACCTATGCGGCCAGCAGTTCGACCTATGGTGATCATCCTGCATTGCCAAAAATCGAAGAGAATATTGGCAATCCATTGTCTCCCTATGCTGTGACTAAGTATGTCAATGAGTTATATGCCGATGTGTTTGCACGTAGCTACGGTTTTAAGGCGATTGGTCTGCGTTACTTTAATGTCTTTGGCAAACGCCAAGATCCAAATGGTGCTTATGCAGCGGTGATTCCAAAATGGACGGCTTCCATGATTGCTGGCGAAGATGTTTTCATCAATGGTGATGGTGAAACCAGTCGTGATTTTTGCTTTATCGATAATACCGTGCAAGCCAATATTTTGGCGGCAACGGCATCGGACGAGGCTAAAAATCAGGTCTATAACGTCGCAGTCGGTGACCGTACCACATTGAATGACTTATATCGTGCCATTCAATCTGCGCTTGCGGAAAATGATGTGCAGTTTGAGCGTGATCCTGTGTACCGTGATTTCCGTGCAGGGGATGTGCGTCATTCACAAGCCAGTATTGCTAAAATTCAGCAACACTTAGGTTATGCACCTAAGTTTGAAATTGCCGAAGGCATTCAACTGGCGATGCGTTGGTATGTGAACAACTTAGAATGATCTTAAACAGATGATTGCGAAACTCTTCGCAAAGTATCAGTCGATTGGGCTGATCACATTAAGTTTACTGGCAGGTGCGATAATGACATTTATCGCACTTCCTGTTTTAACACGCCTGTATTCTGTTGCGGACTTTGGTGCGTATGGCATTGCCTTGGCGCTTGTCAGTGTTTTATCTACTATTGCCAATTTACGCCTAGATCAAGCTTTATTGGTCGCTGAGGAACAGGATAAAAAAAGCCTGATTTTTGAAGGGTCGGTGTTCTCAACTGTTATTGCTGTTGTTAGTGGCATCGTTATCAGCTTTATTTTAAATATTGAAATGGCAGGTGCAGTGGCGACAGGCATACTTGCAAATACGCTGATTCAAAGTCTGTATAATTATCACTTTTCAGCACATCAAGAATATTTCTGCGCAGGCTTAAATATTTTTAGAAGTGCAATCGTCGTGGCGGTTCAACTCTCTTTACCACTAGTGATGCAAATTAGTTTGGTCAATAGCTACAACGTCAGCTCCATTATCATGATTGTGGCGGTGCTGATCTATTTACTGAAACATCAATTGTATCAAGTGAGTTGGCAGGTATTTAAACATTACAAAGATTTTATTTATGCCAATACACCACATGCGTTGCTGAATAGTTTTTCGCATAACTTGCCCTACTATGTTGTGTCGCATTTTGTCGGTGTACAGGCGATGGGTTTCTATGCCATTGTCGAACGGACTTTGCGTGTACCGATCAATCTGATTTCGCAAACCTTGCGTCAGTTCTTTATTCGCAAATTTAAAAACACCGAATCCAATCAAAATGTCTTAAAGGCGAGTGTACTGCTTAGTCTGGTTTCACTACCTTTATTTGCCATTTTCTTCATTCTGCCTGAATCTTTATATTTATGGGTTTTTGGCAGTGAATGGGTGGGTATTTCGAGCTATTTCCAAATTTTAGCTTTGGGCTATTGGGCGATTTTCTGTAATCCACCAAGCTCGGCTTTTCTGATTGCTAAGCGCAACAGCCAAGTGTTATTTAAGTTGCAAATCGTAGAACTCATCATTAAGTTCGCTTTATTTGCAGGCTTCTATGCTGTCTTTGCTGATAAAGTGTATATGTTACTTGCGGTGCCTGTGGCATTAATTTTCTATAACTTTGCCATTTTATATGTAGTGTGGAGAAAAAAAACTGATGTTTTTTAAAGTCTTAAAATACATGAATTGGTTTGCTTCACAGTGCCGTAAAGTGATGTACAACATGGCCTTTGGCACTAAGTTTCGCTATTTCGGCAAAGGTTGTACCGTCGATATTCGTGGAAAAATGCAGATTGGCAACAATGTCTATATTGGTGATCATGTCAGCTTAATTGTTGAAAATGGTGCGGTGCTTGAGATTGCCGACAACAGTTTTATTGGTGAAAACTGCTATATCAAATGCTTCGGTGGTAAGGTTTCAATTGGTAAAGATGTCAGCATTAATTCCAAGTCGTATATCAATGGTTGTGGAGGTGTGACCATTGGTGATAACACCCGTATTGGCACGCAAAGCATTATTATTGCGAGCAATCATAAATTTGGTGAGCCTGATCTGTTGGTGAAAGATGCGATTACCAAGCAGGGCGTGAGTTTAGGGAAAAATATTTGGCTTGGTGCACGAGTTACGGTACTTGATGGTGTAACTATTGCCGATGATAGCGTGATTGGTGCTTGTAGTTTGGTGTCTAAACCTTTGCCTGAATCAGGGGTGTATGTCGGTATTCCAGCCAAAAAAATCAAATCTGTGTAAAGTGCTATGCATATCGTAAAACATATTTTCAGCGTAAAATATTCAGCTTAATTTTCTCCCTTTTGATTTTCTGATCCTGACATAGGTCATGCGTATGGCATTTATGGTTTCTGCTTTTCGACAGCTGTTTGATCTTGCTTATTTTATGGCAAAGGGCAGTGTGGCATATGCACGTAAAAAGGGGGTGAAAATTGGTGAAAACTGCCGAATTTATATTAAAAATTGGGGCTCAGAACCGTTTTTAGTCTCAATTGGTGATCATGTCACGGTGACTTCAGGCGTGAAATTTATTACCCATGATGGCAGTACCTGTTTAGTCAAAGATGAGCAAGGGAAACGCTATCAACGCTTTGCCCCGATTCAAGTGGGTTCGCATGTCTTTATTGGTGTGAATAGCATTATTATGCCGGGCGTGAGCATTGGCTCAAATGTCGTGATTGGTGCAGGTTCGGTGGTGACCAAAGATATTCCTGACCATAGCGTGGTGATTGGTGTACCTGCCAAAGTGGTGTCGAGCTTTGCTGATTATCAAGCCAAAATTCAAAGCATCTGTGCCAGTGATAGCGACTTGGTTGGCATCACCGATTACCGTGCCCGTGTGGAACGTGCCATGTCGATTCAAGCCTCAAAAAACCATCTTTAATATTCTCCCATTTCATAAAGTTTAGGTCTGCATATGTTGAATAAAGTCATGTTCTTTTTGCCAAGCTTGGGCGGTGGCGGTGCAGAACGTACGGTCATTCAACTGGCGAACAGTTTTGCTGAACAAGGACTTAAAATTCATTTAGGCGTATGTGACCTGAATGGCGATAAAGCCAAGCTGTTACCCGAAGTGAGTTCTAAAATTGAATTGGTCAATTTTAATTGCGGTCGGGTGATGAATAGCATCACGCCTTTAAAAATAAAAATGAAAGCTGAGCAATATGATTGCTTAGTGGCCACGCAAACCCATACCCATATTGTGGCAGGGATTGCGAAAAAACTCTCAGGTGTTGCAACACGTTTGATCTTCCGTGAAGTATCTACGCCGTCAAAAAATATAAAGTTGCAAGGCATTGCTAAATTTGTGCTGAAAACTTTGGTGAATTGGACCTACCCCATGGCACAGCAAGTGGTCTGTGTTTCTAAAGGGGTAGAAGCTGATTTTCGTGAATATTATGGCTATAAAAATAATAATTTGAGTACCATTTATAACCCTGTATTGGACGATGCCTATTTTGGAAAACTCAAAGCGCCAGTCACACATCGCTTTTTTAATAATGACCATAAAGTGATTTTGGCAGTGGGGCGTCTCACTGAAGCAAAGAACTTTGGTTTTCTGATCCGCTCCTTTAAAGCCTTGCATGATCAGCATCCTGAAACCCGATTATTGATTTTAGGTGAGGGTGAACTGCGTGCAGAGTTTGAGGAGCTAGTGGCGGACTTGGGTTTAAAAGACGTGGTGGATTTACCGGGCTTTGATGCTAATCCATACGCTTATTTTAAATATGCATCGCTATTTGTTTTAAGTTCAAATTGGGAAGGTTTACCTGGGGTACTGATTCAGGCACTGGCTTCTAAAGTGAAGGTGGTCAGTACCGATTGCCCAAGTGGACCAATGGAAATTTTAGACCATGCAAAATTTGGCTTATTAATCGAATGCAATGATCAAGTTGGCTTGATGCAAGCCATGCAACAGGCAATTTTTGCAGATTATGTGCAATATCAAGAAGCTGATTTTGAAGCGCATATTCAGCAGTTTCATAAGCAAACCGTACTTAAGCAGTATTTGCGTATGATGGAGTCTGCAGCATGAGCAAACCGTTAATGGTACATGTGATTACCAACTTTGCGGGCGTGGGGGGGGCAGAGATGATGCTGGCACGTTTGATTCAATACACTGAACACCAATACGAACATGTGATCATTGCTTTAATGAAAACATCAGAGGTGTATCAAAGTACTTTAGATCGTTGTCAGGCGCATTATGCACTGGATTGGAATGGCATAAACACATTGGGTACGGTAAGCAAACTGCGTACATTGCTTAAAAAACTACAGCCTGCAACGGTGCAATGCTGGATGTACCATGCCAATGCGTTGACCAGTCTCAGTGTCATTGGTTTAGCGAGAAAACCCAAAGTTGTGTGGGGTATTCATCATTCGCTTGCTTCTCCCAAAGATGAATCGATCAGTACCAAGATTGCCTTGGGCTTAAGCAAAATACTGTCCCAACAAGCCAGTGCCATTATTTATTGTGCGCATTCGTCTATGCAGCAGCATCAGGCCTTTGGCTTTCAAAACCCAAATATCCAAGTGATTGCCAATGGCGTGTTTTTAGATCAATTTCAGCCCAATCCTCAATTGCATGAACCAACCGTGATTGGTTTTGCAGGGCGCTATCACATAGCCAAAGGCTATCCATACTTATTTGAAACCATGGGCTTGCTGAGAGATAAAAACATCATCTTTAAAGTCGCAGGTGGCGGTGCAAGCTTAGATAACGTGGAAGTGAAAGCTTTATTTGAGCAGTATCAACTAGATGCTCAAAAGGTACATTTGCTTGACCAAATCTCGGACATGCCTGCCTTTTATCAATCCATTGATGCATTCCTCATGACTTCGATTACCGAAGGTTTTCCGAATGTATTGGTCGAAGCAATGGCATCAGGTTTGCCATGTATCAGCACCGATGTGGGCGATGCCAAATATATTGTGCAGGATTTAGGAAGTATCGTTCCACCACGTAATGCGCAAGCTTTGGCGGATGCCATTTTAGCCTATACACAAAAATCAGAAGCAGAAAAACAAAGCTTAAAACAGGCGACGCGTGAACGGATAGAGCAGAACTTCAGTATTGAAACTGTCGGTCATCAATATATGCAGGTGTGGAGCCAACAGGCATGAAGTTTTTAATGATCAGCAGTTTTTTGCCATCTGTACTCAATTTTCGTGGCAAGTTATTAGAAGCGATTTCTGTGCAAGGTTATGAAATTCACATCATGGCGCCTGAATTTGCATCATTCCCCGAAGAACAGCAAAAACTGCAAGCCCTGGGCTATCATCTGCATGAGATTCCCATGCAGCGTACCGGCACCAATCCACTGGCTGATTTAAAACTGTTAAAACATATCTATCGGCAAATTCGTCAAATTCAGCCTGACTACTTGCTGTCCTATACCATTAAACCGGTCATTTACGGTACCTTAGCGGCTTGGCTTGCGAAAGTACCGCATCGTTTTGCCTTAATTACAGGTTTGGGCTATGCCTTTCAAAATGTGGAATCTGGCAAGCGTAGTTTTTTTCAAAAGCTGGTGCATGGCTTATATGCTCAAGCGCTCAAACGTAGCGACAAAGTCTTTTTCCAAAACCCAGATGATTTAAAGTTATTCCAAGACATGCATTTGCTTGATGCCAATAAACCAACTGTGGTGGTGAATGGCTCAGGTGTGAATGTGCAAGCCTTTGATGTCATGCCTTTACCAAAAAGTGAACAAGGGCAGGTCAAAGCCTCATTTTTACTTATTGCACGCCTTTTGGGTGATAAAGGTGCGCGTGAATATGCTGAATCGGCACGTATTATCAAAGCACAGTTTCCTAAGGCGGAATTTCATTTGGTCGGTTGGATTGATGATAATCCATCAGCTATTTCTAAAGCCGAACTCGATGAATGGATTGCCGATGGTCGCCTCAAATATTGGGGTAAACTGAGTGATGTGCGTCCTGCAATTGCTGCCAGTTCGGTTTATGTGCTGCCATCCTATCGTGAAGGCACGCCACGTACGGTATTAGAGGCGATGGCTATGGGACGGGCGATTATTACCACCGATGCACCAGGTTGTCGTGAAACGGTATCGCACGGTGTGAATGGTTATTTGGTTGGAGTGAAGTCTGTAGATGATTTGGTGCAATGCATGCAATACTTTATTGAAGATCCAGAACTGATTGAGTATATGGGGCAGCGTTCGCGAAAAATTGCGCTGAATAAATATGATGTGCATCAAGTGAATAAGCACATGATGGCTGAAATGGATATCCATTAAAGGCGATTCACCCAATTTAAGAGGCGATCCAGATGACCTTAAAATATATAAAAAGTGATTTATACCGTTATACCGGTCATGTCAGTTTGAAAACCTTTTTGAAAACTTATTTTTTCAATCGTGGTTTTAATTTTTCATTTTGGCTGCGTTTAGCCAGTTCAAAAACTGTATGGGCAAAGTTGGCTTATCCTATTTATTATTATAAAAAAAAGCAGTACGGCATTGATATTCATACCACGACTCAAATTGGCTACGGCTTGTTTATTGGGCATGGCGGGCCGTTGGTCGTTAATCCGACAACCGTGATTGGCAATAATGTGAATTTATCGCAATTTACCACCATTGGTGCAAATGGCGGCCGTCAAGCTGCAGAAATTGGCGATAATGTTTATATTGGGCCCAATGTCTGCATCATTGAGCATGTCAAAATTGGCAATAATGCCACTATAGGTGCAGGAAGCGTTGTGACAAAAGATATTCCTGAAAATGCAACTGCGGTAGGAAACTACGCGAAGGTCATCAGTATGAATAACCCAGGTCATGCAGTCAATCGTCGTTGGACAGATCTCTAAACGGCTATATGGTTTGGCAGCTTTTAGAATGGGTACGACTTGAATCCCTATGATGTTGAAATATTTTACAAATCTGATGGTATCGAACAGGGTATAATTATTGCTAGATATGGATACCATTTTCCCATCTTCTTCTAATCTTAAGAGTGAACCATGTTAAAGCGCTTATTGGATATTGTGATTGCATCATCTGCACTGGTGCTGCTGTCTCCTGTATATGCTTTTGTGGCATATAAGGTGCGAAAAAATTTGGGTTCACCTGTGTTATTTCGTCAGGTACGTCCGGGGCTCAATCGCAAACCTTTTGAAATGATCAAGTTCCGTACCATGAAGGATGCATTGGATGCTGAGGGTAATCCATTACCGGACAGTGAGCGTTTAACCCCATTTGGTAAAATACTGCGTGCCACCAGTTTGGATGAAATGCCTGAACTGTGGAATGTGATTAAAGGTGATATGAGTATTGTCGGTCCACGTCCATTACTGATGGAATATCTGCCTTTATATAATAGCGAGCAAGCCAAACGCCACAACGTGCGTCCGGGCATTACTGGTTATGCACAGGTGAATGGGCGTAATGCCATTTCATGGGAAAAGAAATTCGAGCTGGATACATGGTATGTGGAAAACCAGTCACTATGGCTCGATTTTAAAATTATGCTGAAAACAATAAAAAAAGTCATTGCCAAAGATGATATCAGTGCCGAAGGCGAGGCGACCATGAGCAAATTTACCGGCACACCGGAACAAAAATAATGACCAAACTCTTTGCGATTTATGGTGCTTCAGGTTGTGGGCGCAGTTTGATGCCTGTTGCACGTCAGCAATTGACGCGTGAAAAAAGTATGTTTGAAATTGTCTTTATTGATGATGCTTTAACAGAGTTTGATGTGGTAAATGGTCATCGTGCCATGAATTACTCAGCATTTTTAAATGAATCAGCCTCTGAAAAATACGTGCAAATTGCGATTGCCAATAGTCGTGTACGACAAAAAATAGCGAATCGTTTAGAACTCGATGGGATTCAGCTTTGGTCGATCTGCGCGGATAATGTGATTTTAATGGATGAGGTAAAAATCGCAGAAGGTTCGGCTTTAAGTCCATTTGTTACGATTACCTCGAATATTAAAATCGGTAAATGCTTTCACGCCAATTTATATAGCTATGTGGAGCATGATTGTGTGATTGGGGATTTCGTTACCTTTGCACCAGGCGTAAAATGCAACGGCAATATTCATATTCACGACCACGCCTATATTGGCACAGGTGCCATGATTAAGCAGGGCACGCCTGATCAGCCTTTAGTGATTGGCAAAGGTGCGATTATCGGGATGGGCGCCGTGGTCACCAAAAGTGTGCCTGCAGGCGTTACTGTGGTTGGGAATCCTGCTCGTATTGTGACGAAAAAATAGATTTTTAAACTCGATTTTTAGACTAGGAAAACTCCATGTTAAACAGTGCATTTGAGCCTTGGCCAAGCTTTACCCAAGCAGAAGCCGATGCGGTATCAAAAGTCCTTTTATCCAATAAAGTGAATTATTGGACTGGTCACGAATGCCGTAAATTTGAAAAGGAATTTGCACAGTTTGCAGGAACAAAACACGCCGTTGCCGTGGCCAATGGTACAGTCGCACTGGATGTAGCATTAAAAGCCTTAGGTATTGGCGTAGGTGATGATGTGATTGTTACCTCACGTACGTTTTTAGCTTCGGCAAGCTCGATTGTGACTGCAGGTGCTAATCCTATTTTCGCTGATGTAGAGCTGGATTCACAGAATATTTCTCCACGTACTATTGAAGCAGTGATTACGCCGAATACCAAAGCGATTATTTGTGTGCATTTGGCAGGTTGGATGTGTGATATGGATCCGATCATGCAATTGGCCGAGGAAAAAGGCCTCTATGTGATTGAAGACTGTGCCCAGGCACATGGTGCAATGTACAAAGGCAAATCAGCCGGCTCGATTGGTCATATTGGTGCATGGTCCTTCTGTCAGGACAAGATCATGACCACAGGTGGTGAAGGGGGCATGGTCACCACCCAAGATGAAAGTCTTTGGAAAAAAATGTGGTCGTATAAAGATCACGGCAAAAACTTTGATAGCGTGTATAACAACCAACATCCGCCGGGATTCCGCTGGCTGCATGACTCATTTGGCACCAACTGGCGCATGATGGAAATGCAGGCGGTGATTGGCCGATTGCAATTGAAACAAATGCCCGAATGGACAGTAAAACGCAATGCCCATATGGCACGTATCCAAGCGGCGTTTGAAAATAGTCCGTATTTTACTGTAGCTAAACCCTCTAGCGACTATGTACATGCCGCATATAAATGTTATGTGCAAGTCAATGTCGAGGCTTTACCTGAAGGTTGGTCACGTGACCGCATCATGGCAGAAATCAATACATTGAATGTGCCCTGTTTTAGCGGCTCGTGTTCAGAAGTGTATTTAGAAAAAGCTTTTGAGGGTACACCGTGGCGTCCAGAGACACGTTTAGCCAATGCAAAAGCCCTAGGTGAAAGTAGTCTGATGTTCTTGGTGCATCCGACTTTATCTGAGCAAAGCCTGCAAAAAACTGTCGATGCGATTCAAAGCGTGATTACGCAGATTCAAACTGAAAACAGCGTATAATCACGCTGTGCTATTTCAGCAGATATAACCGAGCTTCAATGAAAGATTTTATTCGTTCCATTGCTTCCTTACCGCGCCGCCAAAAACAAGTGGTTTTGGTGACCATGGATGTGTGCATGTTGCCACTGATGATGTGGCTTGCTTATGCCATTCGTTTGGCACGTCCAAATGTCACGGTGATGCAAGGGCTTGAGGCTTGGTTTATCTATGTTGCGATCTTTGGCGTATCGGTTTTTGCTGTGCTCGGGATTTACCGTGCCATCGTGCGCTCATTTAACGAAGATTATCTACTGCGCATTTCGATTGGCACATTCGTTCAAATTGTCGCTTTGTACGCCATTAAAAAATTAGATGTTGCGTTTATTCCAATGAGTATTCCGCTCATGTATGGCTTTATGCTGTTTTCATACATGTGGTGGAGTCGTGCGGTCATTCGCTATGCGACACTCAAAACTTTTGCCAAAAAACAAACCCGCAAACGTGTGGCAATTTATGGGGCAGGGTTGGCAGGACAACAAATTGCTGCTGCTTTAAATCGTTCCGATGATTATATACCCGTGTGTTTTATTGATGATAAAAAATCCTTGCGTGGTCAATCTTTAAGTGGTTTAAAAATTTACTCACCGAAAAAAGCGCAAAAGAAACTCGGTAAATTTGGTATTGAAGAAGTCTTGCTTGCCATGCCATCGGTGGGTCGTGCCCGTAAAAAGGAAATTATTGAATCCTTTGAAGCCACTGATGTGAAAATCATGGAATTACCAGGGGTGACCCAACTGGTCGATGGTAAAGTTAAGGTTTCTGATATCCGTGAAGTGGATATTATTGATTTACTTGGACGTGATTCTGTACCACCGAAGCCAGAACTCTTAGAAAAAAATATTAAAAATAAAGTGGTGATGGTGACTGGGGCAGGGGGCTCGATTGGTTCCGAACTCTGTCGTCAGATTGTAAAACATCAACCGAAAATGCTGGTGCTTTTTGAAATGTCTGAATTTGCATTGTACTCGATAGATCGTGAATTACAGGTTTCAGGCATTGAGGTAATTCCAGTTTTAGGCTCTGTCACCAATCAGCAAAAATTGGAACGTATATTGCAACAATATGCTGTACAAACGGTGTATCACGCTGCGGCGTATAAGCATGTGCCACTGGTTGAAGCCAATCCTTTTGAAGGGATTTATAATACCTCGATCGGTACGCAGCGCAGTGTTGATGCCGCTGTAGCACAAGGTGTGGGAACTTTTGTACTCATTTCAACCGACAAAGCCGTACGACCAACCAATGTGATGGGTGCATCGAAGCGCATGGCTGAGTTGTATTGTCAGGGATTGGCATCAACGAATCCTAAGACACAAATCAGTATTGTGCGCTTCGGTAATGTTCTGGGTTCATCGGGTTCTGTTGTACCACTTTTTAAGAAACAAATTGCGCAAGGTGGTCCAGTAACGGTAACCCATCCTGAAGTGACCCGTTACTTTATGACCATTCCTGAAGCTGCGCAGTTGGTCATTCAAGCAGGGGCTATGGGCACAGGAGGGGATGTGTTTTTGCTTGATATGGGTGAGTCGGTGAAGATTGTGGATTTGGCACAGCAAATGATTCGTCTTAGTGGCTTCCGGCCTATTGATGAAAATGGGGTGGGAGATATTGAGATTCAATTTACAGGGCTTCGTCCGGGTGAAAAGTTGTATGAAGAATTATTGATTGATCAAAAACGTGTTGAAAAAACGGAGCATGAGCGGATTTTGAAGTCTTATGAAAAGTGTTTTTTATTCTCTGACATTCACGAAGCTTTTCTTTTATGTCAGGAAATACGTCGGAAAGAAAATTTGTATGAGTTGACTCAATTATTTATTACATTTGTAGATGGTTATATATTAAACGGAAATGATCCATAAGTTAAAAGAGAATGCTTTAATTTACAACTTTTCATGACTAGTGACTGTTATAATGAAATTGTTTAATGCTGAATATTATTAATGGCTTTATAAAGTTGGTTCTATAATTTAGGGTATATATGAAAATTCTAGTGACAGGTGGTGCTGGTTTTATTGGATCAGCAGTTGTAAGACATATTATAAAAAATACTAATAACCAAGTTCTGAATATAGATAAGCTCACTTATGCGGGGAACTTAGAGTCTCTTAAAGAAGTGGATCAAAGTGAGCGATATCATTTTGATCAAATTGACATATGTGATGCCGAGGCTTTAATAAATGCTTTTGAACAGTTTAAACCAGATTTAATCATGCATTTGGCTGCAGAATCTCATGTTGATCGTTCAATTGATGGGCCTGCAGAGTTTATCACTACCAATATTGTAGGGACATATACGCTTTTAGAGGTGAGTCGTAAATATTGGTTGAGTTTGAATGAAGAAAAAAAACAAGCATTCAGATTCCACCATATTTCTACAGATGAAGTATATGGTGACTTAGAGGGTACGACAGATTTGTTCACTGAAACTACATCTTACGCACCTAGCTCACCTTACTCTGCAAGTAAAGCTAGCTCTGACCATTTAGTACGAGCATGGCAACGTACTTATGGGTTGCCGACGATTATCACCAATTGTTCAAATAATTATGGTCCTTATCATTTTCCTGAAAAATTGATTCCTTTAGTCATTTTGAACGCTTTAGAAGGTAAGGCACTTCCAATTTATGGTAAAGGTGATCAAATTCGTGATTGGCTATATGTAGAAGACCATGCTAGAGCATTATATAAAGTGGTCACTGAAGGTGTTGTCGGAGAGACGTATAACATTGGTGGACACAATGAAAAACAAAATATCGAAGTCGTAAAAATGATTTGTAAGATTTTAGATGAGTTGAGACCTCAAGCGAATGCAGATCCTTATGAAAGTTTAATTACTTTTGTGAAGGATCGTCCAGGGCATGATTTACGTTATGCGATTGATGCAACTAAAATCGGCAATGAGCTAGGTTGGAAGCCTGAAGAGACTTTTGAAACTGGAATTCGCAAAACTGTTGAGTGGTATCTCAATAATAGCGAATGGGTAAATCGCGTTAAAAGTGGCGAATATCAATCTTGGTTAGCGAAGCAATACTAGGAGTTGGTGTGAAAATATTGTTATTAGGAAAAAATGGTCAAGTGGGATGGGAGTTACAACGTGCACTTCAGCCATTAGGTCAGGTAATTGCTTTAGACAGAACACAAAATGAAGATGGTGTAAGCGGTGATTTAGCAAATTTTGAGGCAATCACTCAAGCTATTCATGTCATTGATCCTGATGTAGTGGTAAATGCAGCTGCTTATACAGCCGTTGATAAAGCAGAAACGGATCAGAGTAATGCTGACTTAATTAATCACCTCGCGGTGAAACATCTTGCAGAACTCTGTAAAAAGCAGAATATATTGCTTGTACATTACTCAACAGACTATGTCTTTAATGGTGAAGGCATCAAGCCTTGGTCTGAAGATGATCAAACTAATCCTGTGAATTTATATGGTTATACTAAACGTTTAGGTGAACAGGCGATTGAGCAAAGTGGTTGTTCATTTATTAACTTCAGAACGTGCTGGGTTTATGGGTTGCATGGGCATAATTTTATCAAAACCATGCTTAAATTGGCTGCTAGTCGTGAAGAATTAAGTGTTATCCATGACCAAATTGGTGCGCCTACAGGGGCTGCATTAATTGCAGATGTTACTGCGCAAGCGCTTCGCGTTTATCAGTTGAGTTCTTCACAGCAGCAAAACTCATTATGCGGACATTATCACTTAGCAGCTTCAGGTCAGTGCTCATGGTTTGACTATGCTAATTTTATCTTTGATCATGCAAAGCAGCATGGTCAAATGCTAGCTATTCAAAAAGTCAATGCTATTGGGACGAGTGATTATCCAACCCCAGCAAAACGACCTTTGAATTCAAGATTGAACACGCAAAAATTACAATCACAATTTGAAATTCATTTACCACATTGGACGGTAGGGGTTGCTCAAGTATTAGAGGAAATCATCTAAATGAATCAAAAAAATAGAAAAGGTATTATTTTAGCTGGCGGTTCAGGTACACGTTTATATCCAATTACGATGGGTACATCTAAACAATTGTTACCGATCTATGATAAGCCGATGATTTATTATCCTTTATCGGTACTGATGTTGGCAGGGATCAAAGAAATTTTGATCATTTCAACTCCAGAGGATTTACCTAATTTTGAAAAACTTTTAGGTACGGGTGATGAACTAGGAATTCAACTTTCTTATAAGGTACAACCTTCACCAGATGGTCTTGCTCAAGCCTTTATTTTAGGAGAAGAGTTTATTGGAGACGATAATGTCTGCTTGGTACTAGGTGATAATATTTTCTATGGTCAAAGCTTTGGAACACAGCTCAAGCGTGCTGCAGACCAACAACAGGGTGCAACTGTATTTGGTTATTATGTGAATGACCCTGAACGTTTTGGTGTGGTAGATTTTGATGAAACGGGTAAAGCTTTAAGTATTGAAGAAAAACCAACTGAGCCTAAATCACATTATGCAGTCACAGGTCTATATTTCTATGATAATGATGTTGTCGAGATTGCAAAAAATATTAAACCTTCACACCGTGGTGAGCTAGAAATTACAGACGTCAATAATATTTATCTTGAAAGATCTAGACTCAATGTGGAACTTCTAGGTCGTGGTTTTGCATGGTTAGATACAGGAACACATGATTCATTGCTTGAAGCAAGTCAATTTGTACAGACGGTTGAACATCGCCAAGGGTTAAAAATTGCGTGTTTAGAAGAAATTTCTTTCAATAATGGTTGGATTAATAGTGATCAACTTCTTGAGCGTGCTAATTTATTTAAGAAGACAGGCTATGGTCAATATTTATTAAAGTTGCATAAAGAAAATTTAAAAAAATCTAAAATTTGAATTTTAGAAAAGAGATTTAAAATGAATGTTATAGAAACAAAGATCGAAGGTCTATTAATTTTAGAGCCCCGTATTTTTGGTGATGATCGCGGTTGGTTTATGGAAAGCTTTAACCAAAAAGCGTTTGAGCAAATTCTCAAGGAAAGAAATTTAGATATTCCGAAATTTGTTCAAGATAATCACTCGTGTTCACAGAAAAACACCTTAAGAGGGCTTCATTTCCAAAAAGCGCCCTATGGGCAAGGTAAACTTGTGCGTGTGGTGCAAGGCAAAGCCTGGGATGTGGCTGTAGATATTCGACCAGACTCTAAAACTTATGGTCAATGGGTGGGAGTAGAGTTAAGTGGTGAGAATCATAAGCAATTTTGGATTCCTGAAGGATTTGCACATGGCTTTGTTGCATTAGAGGATAACACTCAATTTTTGTATAAGACCACTAATTACTATAACAAGGAGACTGAAGGTGCAATCATCTGGAATGATCCGGATTTGAAAATTGAATGGCCATTTGAAACACAACAAGTAAATTTGTCTAATAAAGATAATGCTGCATTAAGTTTTAGTCTTTATTCAAAATAAATTATGGATAAATAAAAGCTTGGTGGTAAAGATAATATTATGAAATTTTTCTCTATCTTTAAAAGCCCACTGTTTTCCAATTCACTTTGGATGATATCAGAGAAAATTATATCTATATTTGGACTAATTTTTGTTACATCATTTGTAGCTAAGTATATAGGACCTGAAAATTTTGGAAAACTTACGTTAGCTATTTCACTATTTGCTGTAATACAAACGATAGCAATGTTTGGATCTGAAAATGTAATTTTTCAAAAAACAAGTAAAAACTTTAAAACTGGAATTAAACTCATATTAGCCGCTAGAAAAATAAGGAATAGTCTTTATTTTGTTTTTAGTCCAATTTTATTAGTTTACCTATATTATTCTGTTGACATGTTAACTTTTGTATTTGCGGTGTCATCATGTATAGCGACATTTTTTGCTCTGCATGATGTCTTTAATATATATTTTAATGCTGTACTAGATTCGAAAATTAATGCATTGTGTAACGTAATTGGGATGGTTGTTTCACTAGTGATAAGATATTTAATAGTTATATTAAGTCTGGATGCTAGTTATCTTGCTATTCCTATTATTGCGTTAACTCTTTTACCATTTTTACTAAGAAGATATATTTTTTATAAAATAATAAAAGATAAAAAAATAATTATTAATCAAGATTTTGGTAAATATACTCGTTATATGGTAGGTGTGGGGAGGAAATTAGTGCTCTATAGTCTCTCTGTTGCTATCTTTACAAAAACATCGCAGATATTTTTAGGGTGGCATTCTACATATGATTTAGGCATATATACAGTAGCTGTAACTTTGGGAACAAGTTTTTATTTTGTTTTATTAGCATTGATAACATCATTTATGACAGATATATATAAGGAAAACTCATACAATGAATCACAAAAAAAAGTAGCACGACTTAATTTAATGGTTCTTGTTGTTAGTTTTCTTGCTTTTATATTTTTTTACATATTTGGTAATTATGTAATTAATATGCTATATGGAGAAAAATTTAGTTCTGCTAATTCAATTTTACTTTTGATGGTTGTGGTATGTATGTTTTCTGGTTTATCAACAGTAGCAGAAAAATATCTAATTAAATTCAACGCGTATTCCTATCTACAAAAGAAGACGAATATTTTGGTTATATTTAATATAGTTATAACTTTTTTTTCTGTAAAATATTTTGGATTATACGGAGCAGTACTATCTATTTTATTTACTGAATTATTTTCAACAACTTTATTCAATTATTTCTATGGTAATAAAGTAATAATTGATACACATAAAAGAATTTTTTTACCCTCAACTTATAGATAAGGTGATTCGTGAAGTTAAGTTTAATTGTTCCAGTCTATATGGTTGAAAAGTACATTGAAGACTGTATAACAAGTATTATCTCTCAGTTAGTAGACTATGTTGAGATCATCTTAATTAATGATGGGACAACTGATTGTTCGATGGAAATAATTAGAGAAAAAATTAGAGGGCTGAATGAAGAAAAAAGAAATCAATTTGTTTTAATTGATCAAGTTAATCAGGGTCAAAGTGTTGCGAGAAATAATGCTATTGAAAAAGCAAAAGGTGAATATATAGGATTTATAGATTCGGATGATGTGATTGCAGGAAATTATTTTGAGAATATATTAAATATCATTGAAAATTATAAACCAGATATAATTAGATTTAAGTATGCTACTTTTAGTTGCTCAATAAATGAAAGTATACCTCAGAATATTTTTTTAGCTACAGAGGGATTGAAAGAAGTAAATAATGAAATTTTAATCAATATTTTTAATGATATGGCTTGGTTTTCTTTCATTAATATTATAAAAAAAAGTTTTTTTGATCTGAATAAATATCCTGTAGGGGTATACTTTGAGGATGTGAATTTAATTTCTAAAATATTTACAAAAGCTAGAAATATTTATTTTTTAAATGAAACTCTTTATTTCTATAGATTTCATCAAAGTAGTAGTATAAGAAATGTTTCAGGTAATAATGTTTTAAAACTTATTAATAGTCATAAAGATATACTTAAAGAAGTTGAAATTAGACTTAAAAAAGAGAAAATATATAGCTCTATTTTTGTTGCATTTAGTATCTCTTATTTTAATCTATTAATTAAAACAGGGCAGTTTAATAATGCATTACGCCAGCATTTTATTTTTAAAACACATAAAAAAAATATAGATATAAAATATGTTAATAATAAGATTTATATTAACTATTATTATTTTGGTTTGGTTAATTTGTTGTTTGCAAATATTGTGAAATTATTAAATTATATGAAAATGAAGAAAAAATAATTACTAAAGTTGCTTGATTTTTTTCGCATAAACTTTATTATATTTATAAACATCAACACTAGTAATTTATATTCTTTAAATCGATATATTTTGCTTTTTTTCAAAGACTTAAGAGAAAAATGGCTGTCATGGTAAAAAAAATTGTTTTTTTAATGCCTTCTTTAAAAACTGGCGGCGGGAATAGAGTAACAATTGAGCTTTCCAATCAACTTGTGAAATTAGGTTGTGATGTCGATATTGTATACCCTAATAATTCCTTAGATTTTAATACTTTTGCCATGGCCGATAATATCAAATTCATTAAAATTGGCTGTTTTTCAACAAGTAAAAAACAAAAGATTGTAAATTTACTAAAGTGCTATCAATATATAAATAATGCTTATGATAGAGAAATAATTATTGTAAGTGATCCTATAATGAGTATTTTTGCATTTTTAGCTAGGTCAAAAAAAATATATCGTTTTATTCAGGTCGATGATTATAGAATATTTGATGATTTATATCTTTTAAAAAATATATTTACATTATATAGTTATAAACTTTTAACACGTTTTTTTTATAAACTAAAAATTGGATATATATTTAATTCTATAGATAGCTATGAAAAATATATTCAAGTTTCTAATCGTAATGATGTTCCTTTTAAAATTGTTCATCCTGCAATTGATCATGAAGTTTTTTTTGATAAAGACATACGTTCTCATGAAGAAGTTAATTTATGTATTGTAGCTAGAAAACATCCTTGGAAAGGATTCAAAGATTTTATTGATGCTTATAATGCAGGAAAAATTAAAGGCTTATCAAAAGTTTATGTAATATCACATGATGATCTATCAGAGTTTGATCTGAAGAAAGTGAATTTGGTTTGTCCTAAAAATGATAATGAAATAGCCTATTATATGAATATTTCTCATCTATTTTTATCTACCTCATGGATGGAAGGATTTGGTTTACCTCCACTAGAGGCCATGGCTTGTGGCTGCGCTTGTTTAATTTCAAATAGCGGTGGTGTAAATGAATATGCAGTAAGTAATGTAAATTGCTTAATGTATGAACCTAAAAATATTTCAGAAATGGTTTCAAAGCTTAATGAATTGGTATCTAATACCTCTTTGCAGAATAAATTGAGAGAAAAAGGTAATCATACAGTTAAAAATTTTAATTGGCAAAAATCTACTCAACAATTATTGAATATTTTAAATGATCAATAAAAATATGAAATCAAAGTTATTATTAACAGATGTTTCTAAATTTAGTCTAATCTGTAGTATTTTGTTTATTTTTTTCACTGTCTTTGCAAGATTTATTTTGCCATTTGGTGACGAGCCAGATTTTGATTTTAGATTATATGATTTATTAAATACAAATCATTCTATCTTTTCTCCTTATTTTTATGTGAAAGATTTCCTGTCTACGTTTTTAGGTATGAATGTATGTCCTATCCGTTCTACAGCTACTTCATTGTGGGCACATATTGATTTTACACATTGTCGGGAAAGTATAATGCAAATTATAGGTAGAATATTTCTAACTATTAGCATTTTTTCTCCTGTATTATTTTTTACTTGTTTTAGGGGTTTTAGTTATTCTATTGTAAATATTTTTAATAAAACTAAATTTTCTAAAAGTGTTTTTAATAAAAAATTAGATGCAGTTTCAATTGCTTTAATTTTTCCCAGTTTTATATATCTTTCAGGTATTTTAGCGCAAGAGCAATTATTGTTATCTCTAGCACTAATTATGATTATTTTTATTGAAAATTGGTTAATTGTTATTTTTCTACTTGGAGTTATGGCAGGTATTGATATAGGAAATACTACTGTTTATTTAACTTTTATTTTATTTTATTATTTTTTTAAATATATTGATAAAAATTTTGGTAGGAAATACGTTTTAATTTTTTCAATTTCTATTGTTATTTTTGCTTTTGTTGTTGGTGGTCTGATATTAAACTATGTTTCAGGGTTTTCAGTATTGTCTGACAAGGCTACAGCGATGCAATATAAAATTGAAAATGCTTATGTCGATAAATATCCAAAATATGTAAGGCCATTTATTACTTTCTCTTCAGCAGTTTTTATGAGTTCAGAGAGTATTAAAGTAATTCTTTTATATATTATTTTATTACCAGCCTTATTTTTGAGTTATTTAAAAATATCAAAAATATCAAAAATATCAAATGATGATTTTATTTCCTTTTTTAAATTGCAACTTATTATTAGTTTTACTACTATTTTATTTTTTATTTTTTTATTTCCTGATTATTCTTATGCAAAATACTATATCTTTCTTTTACCCTTATTTATCTCTATATTTTTAGTTATATATTCAAAATTTAAAGTACTTATATTTACTTCATTGTTAACTATGATTTGGTTAATTAATATGTTGGCCTATATGTTGTGATTTTTTTAATATCTTAATTTGATGGACAAGTTTTATGATTACTGCCTCTATTGTTTTGTATAAACATTCTTATAATGATATTTCTGTAACATTAAACTGCCTAATCGAATCAAATTACATCCATAAAATTATTCTTGTCGATAATGATGTAAGTGAATGGGCCAATACTTTTAATCATGAAAAAGTTATTTATCATAAATCTGAAGGAAATTTTGGTTTTGGATATGGACATAACTTGGCAATTAAACGCTATGCATCAGATAGTATTCTTTTTTTAATTTGTAATCCAGATATACGATTTGAACAATCCGCTTTTAACCAATTAGCGGAATTTGCGCTACAAAGAGAAGAAGGTTTATTTTTGCCAAAAATTATATTCGAGGATAATGAAAATCAATTTGGTGCTAGACTTTTACCTACACCTCTTAATCTTTTTGCACGACGTTTTTCCAAACAACTAGCGAGTAAACTTGATGAAAATTATTTACTTAAATCAATTAGCTTAGATAAACCTATTTTCGTACCCTATCTCTCTGGTTGTTTTATGCTATTTAATTCAGAAAAATTATTAAGACTAGAGGGTTTTGATGAGCGTTTCTTCATGTATATGGAAGATATAGATCTCTCGAGACGTTGTGCAGAACTTTTTGGAAATGTCTATTATCCTCTTGTTGAAATTACACATTCTCATGAGCAAGCTTCGTATAAAAATACCAAATTACTTAAAGCACATCTCAAAAGTGCTATACTATATTTCAATAAATGGGGATGGTGTTATGACATTGGTAGACGTAAATTAAACAAAAAATGTTTAAAGCAATTTTATCAAACTCAGATTCAATCATGATAAGAAGGTGTGAATAATGCTAAAAAGGTTGTTAGATGTAATTATTGCATTTGCGGCTCTAGTCCTTCTATCGCCTATTTTTTTGATAGTTGCGTATAAGGTACGTCAAAACTTAGGGGCGCCGATTTTCTATATCCAAAAAAGACCAGGTAAAGATGGAAAAGTATTTGGGATGATCAAATTTAGATCGATGAAAGATGCTTTCGATCAAAATGGTAATCCTTTACCTGATGAAGAAAGAATTACACCCTTTGGTCAAAAACTGCGCTCAACGACCTTAGATGAAATGCCTCAATTAATCAATGTATTAAAAGGTGATATGAGTATTGTTGGGCCACGTCCTCAACTTTGTGAATTTATGGAACACTACACACCTGAACAGATGCGTCGTCATGAGGTTAAGCCTGGTATGACTGGACTTGCTCAAGTTAGTGGTCGTAATAATCTTTCATGGGAAGAAAAATTTGAATTAGATGCAAAATATGTAGATACACACTCTATTTGGCTTGATTTCAAAATTATGTTTAAGACGGTTGAAGTCATGTTAAAGAAAGAAGGTATTAATGCTCCTGACCAAGAGGTTGGAGCTGTCCGTTTTTCAAGTCAAAATGATTCCCAGTCTGAATCAATTCGTAAATAATTTATTTTTATCACAATGAGTCATATGATCAAAAAAGCCATTCTCCCAGTCGCAGGCCTTGGTACACGTTTTTTACCTGCGAGCAAGTCTATACCCAAAGAAATGGTCACAGTGGTTGACCGTCCAGCCATTGAATATGTTGTAAAAGAGGCAGTTGCTGCTGGTATTGAACAAATTATTCTTGTCACCCACTCTTCAAAAGCTTCGATTGAAAATTACTTTGATCGAAATTTTGAGCTGGAAACAACTCTAGAACATAAAAAGAAATTTGATTTACTCAAAGAAATCACTGAAATTTTACCGCCACATGTCAGTGTGATCAGCGTACGTCAACCACAGCCACTTGGTTTAGGTCATGCTGTACTGTGTGCTAAAGCTGTAGTGGGTGATGATGATTTTGCTGTGCTATTACCAGATGTTCTTGTAAAAGATTCATCAGAAACCAATGATTTGAGTTTAATGATTCAACGTTTTGATGAAACCCATGCATCCCAAATTATGGTGGAAGCTGTACCAGATCACATGGTAGATCAATACGGTATTGTGGATGTAGCTTCTATACCTGCCGAAGGGCATAGCATTGTCATGCAAGGTATCGTGGAAAAACCTGCTGTCGACGCTGCACCATCAAATTTATCGGTAGTGGGTCGCTATATTTTACCTGCCAAAATTATGCAATTACTTGAGAATACGCCTAAAGGGGCAGGTAATGAGATTCAGTTGACCGATGCAATTGCAGCTTTGCAAGCAACCGATACGGTGGAAGCCTATCGCATGAAAGGTCAAACTTTTGATTGCGGCAGTAAATTAGGCTATCTCAAAGCAGTTTTACATTATGGCATAGACCATCCAAAATTAGGTGAAGAATTTAAAGCGCTGATCAAAGAACTAAAACTATAAAAAGAGATTGATATGAAGGTTGCAGTATTTGGACAAACACTCTTTACAGGTGTATTTGCTGCTTTGCTAGCAGAATGCGGTCATCACGTTTTTTGGTATGAACCACTGAAAACGTATGAAAGCGAACAAATGTATATCCAAGATGAAGCTGTAAAAAATCTACTCAACAAACAACAAAGTAGTTTTTTAAAATACTGCGATTTTAATGATATTCCATTAGATGCAAATGTCTATTTCTTCAGTTTTAATCCAGCTGAAGAAACTCAAGCGATTGAGATATTAAAACAATTAAAGTCTCGTCCCATTATTCACCCTAAACTGATGATCAATGCTTCTACTTTAGGACTGCATGGGACAGAAAAATTTGTAAAAATTTTGCATGAAGATGAGTGGGTCTACTTACCCGACATGATTCAGGAAGGAAACGCTTTACAAAGCTTTGCCCAAGCCAAACAGCTGATTGTTGGGTCTGCATCAGATGCTGCTCAAATTAAAATTAAGGAACTCTTACGTCCTTTATTTCCACGTCAGCAGCAATATTTATTTATGCCCATTGTAGATGCCGAATTTACCAAGTTGAGTATCTCCGGCATGTTGGCGACACGAATTAGTTATATCAATGACTTGGCAGTGGTTGCTGAGAAATTAGGCATTGATATTGAGTCAGTTCGTCAGGGGATGGCTGCAGATAACCGTATTGGAGGATCTTATCTCTATCCGGGGGCTGGTTTTGGTGGAGAAAACTTTTCACATGATATTCAGACTCTAACGCATACGGTGTCAGGTGTGGGTGCAAATAGCCAACTCCTTGCACAAGTTTGGGAAATTAATGAGCAGCAAAAAGAAGTTTTATTCCGTAAATTATGGAATTATTATCATGGTGATTTAAAAGGGAAAACTGTTGCGATATGGGGCGCTGCGTTTAAAGAAAAAACGTCCAGTACGCGACAATCTCCTATTCATGCCATGTTGGCAGCACTATGGGCTCAAGGTGTAAAAGTTAGATTACACGACCCTCAAGCTCTGGATGAAATTAAAAAAATATATGGTGAGCGACCTGATCTTATATATTGCACAGAGCAATATGAGGCAGTGCAAGATGCGCATGCTTTGTGTTTATTGACTGCATGGAAACAATATTGGAGTCCTAGTTATACCGAATTGCTTAAAACCATGCAGCATCCGCTTATTTTGGATGGGCGCAATATTTATGATCCAGCATATGTGAAGTCTCAAGGTTTTGCATATATGGGGGTAGGACGTTAATGGCTATGAAAACTCAACCCTATACGGTCGAACATTTAGATTCAGTTTTAGGCAGTCTTCATAGTTTGAAAACTGAATTTGAAAATAAGCATTTAACAGAACTCTTTGCTGAAGACCCTCAGCGATTCGAAAAATTCTCTGTGCCTTTAGAGCCGGTGGTTTTTGATTTTAGTAAACATAGAGTCAATCAGCCCGTTGTCAAAAATCTAGTCCAGTGGGCACAGACACAAGATTTAACGTCGTGGATAAAGCGTTTATTTTCTACTGAAGAAATTAACTATACCGAACAGCGTGCAGCCATGCATTGGGCGCTACGGTTACCTAAAGATGATCAGTCTCATCCTGAATTAGCAGAACAAGTGCATACACAACTTGAGCGTATGTATGCTTTGGTAGAAAAAATTCATGCTGGCCAGTGCCGCGGCGCAACTGGTGAAGTCATTCAAGATGTGGTCAATATTGGTGTCGGAGGGTCAGATTTAGGACCACTGATGGTGAGCCATGCCTTATCTGATTTCAAAAAATCCACATATAAGCCACTCGATGTACATTTTGTTTCGACCATTGATGGTAGTCAGCTTTCAGATTTATTGCATCAACTTCGCCCCGAAACCACGCTATTTATTATTTCTTCAAAATCGTTCGGGACCATTGATACCTTATCCAATGCGCAAACAGTTCGTTTATGGCTCGAAAAAGCACTTGGACAAGAATCACAAATTTTAAAGCATCATTTTATTGGCGTATCTACCAAAGCAGATAAAATGACAGAATGGGGTATTGCAGCCGAAAACCAATTTTTGCTCTGGGATTGGGTCGGCGGTCGCTATTCACTTTGGTCATGTATTGGTTTACCGATTGCACTGACAATTGGAGTTGATGGCTTTAAACAACTGTTAGCTGGCGCATATGCAGTAGACCAGCATTTTCAGACGACACCTTTTGAACAGAATATTCCTGTATTAATGGGCTTATTGGGTGCGTGGAATAATAATTTCCTTGATATTCATACTCATGCAGTACTGCCCTATGATGGACGTTTGAAATATTTCGCCTCTTATTTGCAGCAGTTGGAAATGGAGTCGAATGGTAAATCGATTCAGCGTGATGGTCAAAAAGTGGATTGGGATACTTGCCCGATTATATGGGGGGAAGTGGGACCAAATGCGCAGCATGCTTTTTATCAATTACTGCATCAAGGCAGTCAAGCAGTGAGTTGTGATTTCATTGCGCCAGTGCAGCGCTATCAGGCCCAACAATTTACCTATGTCGATAATGCAGAGGCGCTGGTAGAACAGCATCATTTGGCCTTATCCAATTGTTTGGCTCAATCGCGCTTACTGGCATTTGGTAATCAAGCTTTAAATCAACAAGAAGTACAAGATTTGCCGGAATATAAACAATATGAAGGTAATCAACCAAGTTCAACCATTTTATTGCAAGAGCTAAATCCATATAGTTTGGGCATGTTGATTGCAATGTATGAACATAAAGTTTTTGTACAGTCGGTGCTTTGGAACATTAACCCGTTTGATCAATGGGGTGTAGAAAAAGGTAAAGAAATTGCCAATCAGCTACTTCCAATATTAAATGGTGATCGAAAGGATATTTCGGATTTAGATGGCTCAACGCAAGGCTTACTACAAATATTATTAGGAAAAACCAATGGCTAAAATTTTAGTAACAGGTGGTGCTGGTTATATTGGTTCACATACTTGTATTCAACTTTTGAGCGCAGGGCATGAGGTTGTTGTACTGGATAATTTGTCCAACAGTTCTGTCGAATCTTTAGCACGTGTTCAAGCGTTGGCAGCTAAAAAATTAGATTTTGTTGAAGGTGATATTCTCGATCAGCAAATTTTAGATCAAATTTTTCAGCATCATTCTATTGATGCAGTGATTCACTTTGCAGGTTTAAAAGCTGTGGGTGAAAGCCAAAAAGAGCCACTAAAATATTTTGAAAATAATATCTCGGGTTCAATTAGCTTGGTTAAAGCGATGGAGCGTGCTCAAGTCTTTAAGTTGGTCTTTAGTTCATCTGCAACAGTCTATGATGAAGCCAATATTTCACCCTTGAATGAAACCATGCCTACAGGTATGCCAAGTAATAACTATGGCTATACCAAACTGATTGTTGAGCAATTACTATAGAAATTATCGACTGCAGATGAGCGCTGGTCAATTGCATTGTTGCGTTATTTTAACCCTGTAGGCGCACATCAAAGTGGTCAAATTGGTGAAGACCCACAAGAGATACCCAATAATTTGATGCCTTATGTCACACAGGTGGCAGTCGGCCGTCGTGATAGGTTGTCAATTTTTGGCAATGATTATGACACGGTAGATGGTACAGGTGTGCGTGATTATATTCATGTAGTCGATTTGGCCAATGCACATTTATGCGCCTTGAATCATCGGTTAAAAACGCAAGGATGCCGCGCTTGGAATATTGGAACAGGTCAGGGCTCATCTGTTTTGGAAGTGGTGAAGACTTTTGAACGGGTGAATCAGATGCCCGTTGCCTATAACATTGAAACCCGTCGTACAGGGGATGTTGCAATTTCGTTTGCAGATAATGCGCGCGCAATTGCTGAGTTGGGTTGGCAACCTAAATACAGTTTAGAAGATATGTTGGCAGATAGTTGGAACTGGCAAAAACAAAACCCGAATGGTTTTACTAAAGATTAACACTTGACTTAACAATAAGTTAGGTTGGGATGTGACATTGATTTCGAGAAGTGTAAAGATAGCGCTGTTTAAAACGATGAGTGAATAATGTAGTGATTATGCAAACCAGCATATGCATATTCTGCAATTGTAGATAAAACTCGCTATGATGTTGTTAAAACAAGCTAAATTGAAGAATAGTTATGAAATATCAAAGTATTAGGGTTTTGTCATTTGCAATTTTATCTGCTTTAGCACTGCCTGTAGCAGCTCAAGGGATTGTCTTAAATAATGAAGATTTACGCACGGATTTAAATTGGCTGAATCAGCAGGGTGTGATCCAAATTAGCACTTCGACTTGGCCTTTGAGTGGTGAAGAAATTCAGCGTGCATTATCTACTGCGAAAATTGAAAACACTGCTCAGCAGAAAGTTATCAATTCAGTTATGGCAAATTTAGAAGCAGAAAATACCTCTATTAAGTTGGCTTTATTTGCTGAAACAGATCCACAAAACATCCCGCAAAAATTTGCAGATGAGCAAAAATCTCAATATCAAGCAGCACTTGAACTAAATGCAGGTGGAGCTCAATGGGATGCACGACTTCGTGTAAATGCCGAAAAAGATCAAATTATTGATAACGGTCATGATGTCAATGTAGAAGGCTCATATCTTGCGGGAAAATTGTGGAATCAATGGTTGATTGCTGGTCAAATCCCTACCTATTGGGGTCCTGGACATGAGGGTAGCTTAATTCGTGGTGATGCAAGCCGTCCAGTCTATGGTTTTACCATGCAGCGTGCTGAACAACAAGCATTTGAAACAAAGTGGCTGTCTTGGATCGGGCCTTGGCAATACCAAGCTTTTGCGGGGCAATTGGATGATTATGAAGCGGTCCCAGATACCAATATATTGGGATTACGTTTAACGGCCCAACCTTTGCCTTATCTTGAACTGGGTGCATCGCGTACATTCCAAATTGATGGTCAGGGGCAACCTGATAGTTTAAAAGCCTATTGGAATGCTTTTATTGGTAAAGATAATGCATGTGATGATAACGGATGTACAGGGGAAGGGAATGCATCCAATCAAATTGCTGGTTTCGATGCACGTTTAAATCTACAGCAGTGGTTTAAGGTTCCACTGAGCTTATATGGTCAATTTGTCGGTGAGGATGAGGCAGGATTATTGCCTTCTAAAAAGATGTATTTGGCTGGGATTGATTATTCTTCACAATTCAAGAATATGCCTTTCCAGATTTATACGGAATGGGCAGATACACGCACGAATGGTGAGGTTCAAGGAATTTCCTACAATCATCATATTTATACCGATGGTTATTACCAACATGGCTTTCCTTTAGGCCATGCGATGGGGGGCGATGGTCAAATGTATAGTCTTGGTGGAGACATTCGCTTTGATCATATGAATCGCTTAAATGGACGTGTGTTGGTGGCAAAAGTCAATCAGTCCAACTCTGAGAAAATGGTAAATCATGCATTTGCCCAAAAAGATGAAATCAAAGCTTTAGACTTAACTTGGACGCATTATATAAAGCCCAATGCGCCACTTAAACTCAGTGGCTGGGTGAGTGATTCTGATGTCTATGGTCAAGATGCGGGAGTATCTATTGGAGTCGAAATTCCATTGGATCGTTCACTATTTTAATCAGTCGTCAGCTTGGATAGAATTTCTTTCTAGTTAAGCTAAAAAAATACACCATTCAACTTATTGAATAAGTTGAATGGTTTTTTAATATTAAAAAAATAATTAAGCTTGAATCAGCTGTGTTAATTCATCCACATAGTCTTGCATTGGTTTTGGATTTTGATCTTTTCGACTCTCAATATTTAAGCGCAATAATGGCTCTGTATTTGATGCTCGAACATTGAAGCGCCATGCACCAAAATTTAGGCTGACACCATCTGTATCATCAATCGCAGGATTTTGATCGGCAAAGTGATCAAAAATCTTTTGAATCGTGGCTTGAGTGTCTGCAACTTTAAAATTGATCTCACCCGAGCAAGGGAACTTTTCAATCATGCCTTCAACCAGTGAAGACAGGGTTTGCTGGGTTTCTGAGAGCACGGAAATAGCTAATAACCAAGGAATCATGCCGCTGTCACAGTAAGCAAAGTCACGGAAATAATGATGTGCACTCATCTCGCCTCCATACACGGCATTATGCTCACGCATTTTTTCTTTGATGTATGAATGTCCTGATTTTGATTGAATGGCTTCACCTTGGTATTGTTCAATGACATCAAAGGTGTTCCAAACCAGACGCGGGTCATGCACAATTTTCTCACCAGACTGTTTCAGTAAGAATGCTTGCGCCAATAGACCGACGATGTAATAACCTTCAATAAATTGGCCTTTTTCATCAAATAAGAAGCAGCGGTCAAAGTCACCATCCCAAGCGATACCCATATCTGCATGATGTTCAATCACCGCATTACGGGTACTGTCACGGTTTTCAACTAAAATCGGGTTGGGAATACCATTCGGGAAAGTACCATCAGCATCATTATGAATTTTAATCAATTCTACTGGAAGGTTAAGTTTTTTGAATTTTGCTTCAATGGCATCAACCACATGACCAGCCGCGCCATTGCCTGCATTCATAACCAATTTGAGTGGGCGAATTTTTGCAGGATCAATATATGACATTAAATGATCAATATATTCAGGCAGAATATTGTATTTTTCAGTTTTGCCTTTAGTGATAACTTCATTAAAGTTGCCTGATTCAGCCAATAAACGAATTTCTTTTAACCCTGAATCCGCTCCAATCGGACGTGCATTTTCGCGGACCAATTTCATGCCGTTATAGTCCATCGGGTTGTGGCTTGCCGTGATTTCGATCCCACCTTGAACATCTAGATGAAAGGCACCGAAATAGACTTCTTCTGTTCCCGTCATGCCTAAATCTAAAACATCAACACCAGCATCATTTAAGCCTTTGATGATGGCTTGTTTTAAATCTTCACTGCTGAGACGGATATCGCAGCCCACCACAATTTTTTTTGGTTGATAAATTTGCCCATAGGCACGACCGATTTTATAAGCAATCTCTTCATTGAGTTCTGTACCGAGTTTGCCGCGGATGTCATAGGCTTTAAAACAAGTAAGTTGTGTCATTTAAATTCTCGAAATAATTCCTGCAAAGTAAGGAAAGTATGATTATAGAAGGAAAATAGTTCCTATATGCCAAGTTACTGGTTAACTTTTATATCTTCTTTAAAAATAGATGTTTAAGTGTATAGAGTGCTCTTTCATCTAATTTTTAAAGTTTGGTACTTCAGCATGCTATTTTATATATTAGCTCTTCATGAAATTTATATCGATTTTACCTTTGCCAAGATCCGCTCCGCCCAGTCAGTGTAATAATTTACATCTTCTATTTCTTCCTTTTTGGAAGGATGATTAATTGTAGTTATTGCAGTAATACCTCTCACTTCAGATAGAAACTTTTTAGGCCAACTGAGTGATTGAGACAGTATTGAATTATTTAATATTTCCAAATCTATCTCAATTAATCGTTGAGTTTCTTTTTCATATGGGAGTAATAAGGTAGAGATATTTTTTTTACCATCTGAAGTATCAATTTCACACAAATAAAATTGATGGTTATTTTCTATATTAAAAATTTTATAGACATAAAAGTAGCGTAATTGATTATTGGCAAACTTGTGTCCTCTAAAAAGCTTATATTTTTTAAAAGGTGAATTTTTGACCTCTTGAACTTTGTATCCCTTTTTCTGGATTTCCTTTAGTACCTTAATTAGATCTTCATGGGTAACTCGCTTTAGTTGAATTTCTGATTCAGTTGTAAATCCAGGCACCGTACCCTCTATATCTCCTTCGCCTCCAGCAAATCCTTCTTCTTGATTTTGATCTTTATCCATTTGTTTTTGTCTTTTCCGTACTACAGTTTTAGCAGGAGGTGTCTCTAAAGAAATTTTTAATTCTTCTATAGTATAAATTTTTCCAGGTATATTTCTTAGTTTGTTCAGTAGTTTATCAGTATCTGCCTCAGCATTTTTATTCAGTTTCTCTTTAGGCTGACTTGCTGGTTTTGGTTTAGTTGAACCTTGCCCTTGAGCATTTTTGACCTGTTGTATAATTTTTTTTGCAGTAAAATGAAATTGAATAGGGCGGTTGATAGCTGTATCAAGATTTTTGAAAGATCTGATGCGCTCAATTCTGTAAATACCTATTTTTTTATCATAAATTCCATCTACTGTTAGATGAATATTTTTGATCTCAGGAGCCTCCATGTCAAAATTAAAATATTTAGCACTGTTTTGATCAGTAATTGTTTTCTGATAAATGCTAAGGAAGGCTTTATTTAAATCAGGTTGTAATAGAATTAAAGCCAATTTTTTCAAAAAATGAGGATCGGAGAGATCTTGTTTTAAAATCTTTTTATTTTGTGCAATAAAAATGTGGATTGCATCAGGATCCTCCATGTCTACTAAAATATCTGTTGAATAGTTTTCTGCAAAAAGTGCAGCACGTAAAAGATACGGGTGAGAAAAGAATAGATCTCGAGCTAAAACAAGTTTAGGTAGTTGAATATTAATATTATTTAAAAATTTTGAGTGGTAATAAAATTCAAAACAGATCCGGCCTTGATGCATCTTTTGATGCTCATCCTCAGATAAAATGATAGTTTTGAATGTTGTGAAATTTACACTTTCAAGTGTATGGTCAAATAATTTCTTTGGATAGTCATCAGCAATTGGAGTGAGGTAGTCATAAAGAAGAATGCTCTCGATTGGTAATTGAAGCTGGATATAGCGGTTAATACTAGGATTAAACAAGTGAGTATCAATATCAAATCGAGTTTGACCACGTCGACTAATTTTTGTCGCAGTATAGTAAATCATATCATTCGGTAAAAAGTCAGTTGAACAATCACTCATTTTTTATTTCTTCCCAAATATTATTAAAAAATCGACGAGCTTCTGGTGTTAAGCGTTCTTGACTTAATCCGGACAAACGTAAAAAAACACTTGATGGATAGTCTTTATTTTCAGTTTGTTGACGAATATAGGTTCGAGTCAGACGACGTATTTGGTAACAATCCACAGACTCAGCATAACGATCTAAAAAGACTGAAGTCAATGGGAAAAAATTCCAGTTTTTTTCAATCATACTCACTGAACCCAGTTGTCTAATAAAAAACTTTTTTGTCCATTGTGGGGAGTCTAGATCTTCTAATAATTCATCCCGTATTTTGATGAGTTGTTTAACAAACTGTCGATCTCGAGCTCTCCAGTCAATACGTGGTTTAGGGATAGAAGGCGGGGGAGTTAAAGCTGATTTATTGATAAATAATAGCCAATCTTTATGATTGCGATATAAGCGAGCATACAGTGAGCTATTTTGTTGGCGAGCCTGTTTGACAGGCCTTTCTAGGATTAATTTTGTCCATTGTTTTTGGTCCTCAGATAATGTTCGATCTACTTTATTATCCATACATATTGTTACTGTTGTGGTGGCTTCCTCTAGATCCATGGATGCTAGGTGAATATATTGCTTATATGTTTCAATCGGATTTTTCTCTGGAACAAGAGCTTTTAATACGATGAGGTGCTCAAGATAAGAAAATGCTTTACGATGTTTTCTTAATATATTTTTCAGCCAGCAGTTTTCACTATCTAAATCTGCTAATTGATAATATGCAAGAAAACTTTCGCCCCAATATTCAATGACTAATTGGCGGACTTTTTCGTAATTAATATTTTTACGGCCTGATAGTAATTCCCTATCTTTTAAGATAAGAAAATAAGCATCTGATACAGTAGAAAAATCCTGCACATTGAAGGGTGTTGAATGAGCGAGTAGCTCTTCGATCAGTCCTGCAAGCTCGATATGATGATTTACGTCTTGAGGATTAAAAACAAGCTGTGAAGAGTCTTTCAGTGCATTCAAATGAGCAAAATAGAATTTTCGGTCTATCCCATTACAAGACATAGAACTCACAGAAAGAGATTGCTGATGCCTTCTACAATATTCGTATCCAGTAATCTGCCAGCTGCGTTTCCAATAAACTTCACCATATTGCTGCATCTGTTCTTGCCAGCAATGAGGGCAGAACCGGAAAAAACTCACAGCTTTGATCCGCGATGCATTTTTTCCTAATTTGGTATGCAGGGATTGATACTGCTCACCTCGCAATGCCTGCACAGCATAATGCATTACTGTATCAGGTTGAAATGGTTGGTAAATTGGTAACAGGGTGTGTTGGTTGATTAAAATAAGCGCATCATAGTGATCTGGTAAGTAACTGGCCACCCTGTCTAGATGAGAAGGTAAATCGTAAGTTGGTGTCAAGTTCCTATTATTGAATAATTCTTCAGTGAGATATTTTGGACTCAGAATCCCATTGTGAACAGCATAACGAGCAATCACACTGTAAATCAATTCATTTGGATATGGTGCTGGAAAATTTGAAATCATGGTACCTTACCCTCCATTTTTTCTGCTTAATGCAAAATGGGACGGGTAGGATCAAACAAATAGTGAGATGATTTTAATAACTCATAAACATCTACGTCCTGTTCTTGTGCTTGACTGAAAAAGTTTCGTAAGTCATTCGTTTCAGTACTCTTCCATTCCTCCACTTTCATGACTTTACGAGAGGTCCTTGGCTTCCTTGCCGGAGTTGTGGTCTGAGGCTGGTCCAATTTATCTTTTACTACAGAGCTGTCTAATACTTCCAGAATATGCTGGAGGAGTACCTGTAAGTTCTCGTTTGGATATTTTTTTAATGCAGAAGTGACATGCGGTTCTATTGCAGCAGCGGGATGACCTAATGCTGTTAGCATACCTATTAAAGTAGAATAATGCGGTCCTAGATCTTTATGCTGTTTTTTTGTTTTTAATGCGGCTTTAAAACGGTGTTGTTCAACATACTCCTCAATTTGAACTTGAGGGATAGTGAGGTCAGAGTACCGTGCAATACGTGCAGGATTACCTGAACGCAGCGCATCTAGAATATCGTGAACTGGCTGTAATTGTTCTTCATAGACTTTTTTAAAAAGTTCAGATGTAATTTTTTCCAGACCAATGGTGATTGCATGAATCTGCACCAAGCAGAACAGTTTAACCACTAAATCTGGAATGCCCTGCGTATAATAATACCAAGTGTTTCTTAATTCATCGGTCAGTTCAGCTGGTTGTTGAACCCATTGATATTGCCACAGCTTGTTGGTGAAAGCATACCATTCAGAAATGATCATTTGATCAGGGGTGCTAGGATCGGGAGTGGGTGCTTCATTGCGCATAGGTTCCCAGATTAAAGAGCCTAATCCCGCACTGCGTCTAGCTGATCTTAAGTCTTCTTGCAGAATTTCATTGGCTTTGGGTGTCCCAATCATCACAATTGGAATGGATGCCACATTCACAAGTGTGACAAAGAAATTAAGAATAATCTCAGCCCCGCCAGATTTTTTTGTATTCAAATGCTGGATTTCATCAATGATTAAAAGTCCAATTGAATAGTTATTTGCGATGATTTTCATCTGCTGCAGCATTGCATTTACATTTAAGCGGCTTCTGGTAAAACGATGCTCGAAGTTAGTATCTCCTAATGCTAAATCTACTGCTCTAAAAAAGTTTGAGCATAAGTTTTTTAAAGAGCTATCATGAGGGCAATCAATTTTAAGATAAACAATTTGCTTTAACCCCAGTTCTTTATGCTCAATCACTTGCGGATAATAACGCAAAATCTTGTTCATCGTGGTCGTTTTCCCACTCCCAGAACATCCTATAATAGACATACTAGTGGCTGTCGATTCTGGAGGAGCGTAGCGGTAAGAGCTTTCGTTTGAAGGTTCTAGTTGTTGAAAAGCCGCGTGCAAATGCCTGTGTCGATCACCATTATTGATGTTTCTACTCACGTAACCTTGCCGGATCATGATAGAAATTTTTTGTTCAAGGGATAGATGTTTGGTGAGTGGTTGGAAAAAATCATGAGGCAGTTGAGCAATTAGATGAATTCTTTCGGGTTGAGGCAAAAAACGCTGCTCTGGAATAAATTTTAGTTTCCCTCGTAGGTGTTTAATAACCGACTTCGTGTCAAGAATGGGCGGTAATTGAGTAATGAGAGGATTATCCCCATAGATGTCTTCTATTGATGTATTAATCGTGAGTTCATTATTATTCATTCTTCATCGTCCTCTTCAAATAATTGTCTCATTAAATCTGGTTGACTTGTCAAATCTAGATTGCTGGTTTGAGATGGGGGTATTTGAGTATTATCTTTATTGGGATTGATGGTCCGGATAGAATTTGCAGGCCTGTTTTGTAGGTGTTCCGCACGTTCCATCTGCATGGCTTCTTGTTTATTCTGCCGGATATTTCGAGTACGTTGTGCGTTAGAAAGTTGGTGAACTCCCGCTTGAGCCCGCCGACTCTGTGCTGACTTAATGATGTTGTCAGTAAAATCCTGCAATTCGCTGATGGCTACAGACTTGAGTTGCGAATGCTGTTTTTCAACAGTTTTGATCGCTTTTTGAATTTGTTCAGCTTCCCACCAGGTCAGATGTTGATATTGACGTGAGGTATCATTTAAGTGAGCCTCCCAGTATTCCAATTTATTTTCATCATAAAAAATATAAATGGTATTTACTGAGTATGGGTCAAAACCAATCCGCAACTTTTTCGGGCGAGATTTGGTTGTGTTACGAATAAACCAGCCTTGTTGATGCATTTCCAGACATTGATAGACTAATCCTTTGACTTTAAGTCCTTTGTCACTTAAGGAGGCATCGATCCTAGGTAACAAGCCCACATAGAGTGATTTGTTATCCACTTGTCTTAACATCCCAGTGCGGTGCTGTAGGCCCCACTGCCAGAGCTTAAGAGGAATAGATGGTAGGTCAGTTGGCATATCGGCACTGCGATCATATTTCGTCAAGACATCAAAATTATTGCGTAACAAGATGCAGCTTAATATGATTTTTCTGAACTCTTCCAGAGTCAGGCACGCTTCTAGCCGATAATCATGTCCGCCTTTCTTTTTTTCCTTGAATCCAGAAACAACACCAATATTATCGTAGGATTTAAAGCGTGACTGAATGATTCCGAAAGCCCTCTCCACAATACCTTTGGCATCGCTTCGATACGGTGGTGCATTTTCAATTCGAACAGAAAAGTTTTTTTCAAGAAGTTCAATTTGATAGCCAATTAGTTCGCCGCGGTCTGCAAGTATGGCGCTAGGTAAACCATAAATCGGCCAGTCTTCCGCTTGTATTTGTAAGCCATAACTCTGACAGAATGTTACTTTATCTTGGATTGCGACGCTGAGGCATTGTATGGCTGTGTTAAATGAGCTGTTTTCCATACCGACATAAAGCCCAGTAATCATCCGGCTAAATACATCGATAGCAATATATACGGTAGGTCTGCCAATAATCTGTGATGGATCTCGTGATGATACAAGGTAGATATCAGCGATTGTTGAATCTATTTCATAACGTGCACCAGGACCATTTGCGTGCTTGGTCGCTGTTGAAGTCAGAGGTTTGTGATCTTTCAGAGTTTTCTGATTCTTCAGAATTTCCTTGGAATTGTTCTTATTTCTATATCGCTTATTATAAAAATAATAGAATTGGGCATAGGTTGGAATATCTGCGGCTTGCACTTGATGAAAGTGCTTAGAAAATAAATTTTTAAACCGAAGATAAGTTTCGTTAATGGATTGTTTTTTGACAGGAACTAAATAATCTTCGATGGCTTGCTTAAAATATAATTCAACCTGTTCAGTGACATTCTTACCTTCATTCGATTCATAAATGCGTGGTCTGCCAATTTTTTTATCACCTATAGCTCTTTTTTGGCCTTTTCCACCTGAGTTTTCATAGTCCGGTACCAAAGCATTTATAGTTTGACCACGTTGCCAGTAGCGTCTTAGGAGTCGTAGGATTTTATTAATTGATACTTCTTTTTCTAGATGTATAGTTTTAATTTTTGCAGTCCTGATTTTTGCATTGATAAGAACTTGTTCATCATTAATTAAATCTTGAATAATAAAAAAGTTTTCATCTCTTTTTTTGAGTTGAATAGAATCCTCACTCAAGTTTAATCGTTTTAAGTGTTCATAAGGATCTTGTGCTGGTATTAGGCTTTGATCATCTGAGAGAGTTTGAAGTTCCTTGGATAAAATGAGTTCAGGAAAAGCATTTTTATTATCAATTGCAATCCATACGGTATACTGCGGTAAGAATTTGAGTATCCGGTATTGTGTTGAATTCAAGATGTAAACTGAATTAATTAGTTGCATGGACTGTATTCTCGTTCTGGAGCAAATTACTTGCATGAATATCAGAGAGTTTAAGCTCCAAGTACGAAATTTCTAGATTAAATTGCAGTATTCGCAGGGCAAATAGTTTTCTAAACAATGCGAGCGTCGTTCCGATACCCCTTTTTTGAGTTTGGTCAGTATGGTTGCAGAAAGAGATCAATGAGCTTTGAGGATACTGGCTAATTTCTTCCATAAAATAAATTGCTTGATCAATCATATGATTTGTTATTTCAAGATTATTTTTTTCTACATACAGCCATTTAATGTTCTCTAGTACCGTAGCAGGAATATCCTTTTCGGTAATCAGCTTGAATGGCGTATTGTGCTCTTCTTCCCAGTAACGACGTTTAATTTCTAAAGACTCAATAATATGTGCTTTATTCAAATCCTTACTATAAAGAGTGTCGAGGGCTATAGAAAACTTACCAAAATCAACTAAAAAATCTGAAGATAGGGTAAAAGGTAGATAATCAACCGATACCTTTTTCATCCGGTAACGAGAACAGATGGAGTTAAGATCATAGATATCCAAAGGATAATGTTCACGAATATCTGTAACGTTCTGATTCCAGTCAAGCAGCAAAAAGGTGGATAACTCTAGATCAGAAAACAAGTGGTGAAGACGTTTACTCACACGACCTTGTACTCTATGAGAGCGACCAATTGAACTGAAGTTATGAACAGTTTTGCAAGATTTATAATCTCGTCCATGGCCTTGGCCATATCCTTCTTTTACTAATTCCTCATAGTTTTTTATAATTTTTGTCATACAGAAGACCTATGAATTTTGGTTGATAATTCATCATATCTCAAGGAAGATAATTTTGTATTTGGCATAAATATACAAACTTAAATATATTTATATACAAACAAAATTTTATAATTTTTATTTAATTGTTTTTTAAATTCAGTAGCTTAATAATTTATCGGGTATTTTAGTACTCAATTGCTGAGTTTAAAAAACGTTTAGGATAGGCAAAAGTATTCAAATTACATCTTAGTAAACATCGTTGCATATTTTTATGTAAACCAACTGCATATTCAGACTCAAACCCGACCATTCATTTTGGTTCATAGTAAAATGCTTATTTTATATTCCAAATATTTTAAAACAAAATATGCAAATTTGAATCTTAAAGTACTGCCTTAATCTGCTATAACTTGTACATCATATTGATGCACAAGTTGGTGGGAAATATGGCTAACTTAGCAACAGAACGAATCAATGTTCGTTCAACTGTAGATGCAAAGAATGTAATTGAGCAAGCTGCGAATTTATTGGGTCTTAGTGTGAGTTCCTTTATGATCCAATCCTCATTTGAACGAGCAAAAGAATTACTTAAATATCATCACGAGTTAAAAGTAAATAATGCTGATCGTGATATGTTAATGAATTTGCTTGAAAATCCACGCCCTGCAAATGATGAGATGAAAAAATTAATGAGTTTATTGGATGAAAATTGAGGTTTTACAAGACCATCATCAGAAAAAATCATTTAATTGTGGGCAAGATGATTTAAATAAGTTCATAAAACAATACGCATCCCAACATCAGAAATCAGGAACAAGTAAAACCTATGTTGCTATTGATGATGATGCACAGGTGAGGGGGTTTTATTGTCTATCAAGTACATCTATAGGATTTGATGGGGTTGATGTTGATGCTGTTCTCATTAAACGATTACCTCGTTATCCCTTACCTTGTGTGGTTGTGGGGCGCTTTGCCGTTGATCAAGCTGCACAGGGGCAAGGAGTTGGAAAAGTACTTTTGGCACATGCTCTTAAACAAGTTTCAAAAGTTGCTCAAATTATTGGTGTTAATTTTGTTGTAATACATGCAAAAGATCAAAAAGCCATAGAGTTTTATCAGCGTTTTGGCTTTATCTCATTAACATCAAATCCATTAACATTAATATATCCAGTGAATGAAATACCTAATTTTAAATAAGGTGGGCTGCTAGTAACAGGAGTAGCTAGTAGACTTATTCAGAATTTGCACATAGCTCCTTATCCCTTATTTTGCTTTATGACCAAATATTGCGCCTAATTATGGGAATTTAATTAAGTTTGTTTTATTTTTTTTCTTAAGTTGTTGATATTAATTGTTCTTTATATTTTAATTTTAAAATTAAGTTTGTATTAAAATTTGGTATCCTGAGTTTTAAATGAAATTAAGTTTGTATTAGATTCTTCCACTTTAAAATACGAATTCTTGCTCAGAAAGGGGAAGCATACTTTAAATAAAAATGAAATGTTTTCAAGGCGAGGTCAAAAAGGGATGCTTTTTGAATCTAGGGTGGGATTTTTATATATCTATATTGTTGAATATATTAGTAATAATTTTATATTTCTGGTGTGATTCTAATTTGAATTTAATTATATTAAAAACCCTGTAGACTTGGTGAAGAATCACTAGGTCTACAGGGTAGGGTTTTGTTCGTGTACTTCATTAATATACAAACTTAAATAATTAAATCTAAACTTAATTATTTGATACAAACTTAATTATACGAACACACTTTATTACTCAAAAACAAGTTTCCCAGCCTTTAACAAAAAAATTATTCTACAGTGACTGATTTTGCCAGATTACGTGGCTGATCGACATCGGTACCACGAAGTACAGCCACATGATAAGACAGTAATTGCACCGGAATGCTATACACAATTGGTGCCAAGATTGGATCGACGCTTGGTACAAAGACTACATGTTGACGGTCTTTGGCTTTAATACCGCTGTTTTCATCAGCAAACACAAACAGTTCACCGCCACGGGCCTGAACTTCTTCCATATTGGATTTCAGTTTGTCCAGCATGTCATCCTGTGGTGCCAGAATCACCACTGGCATGTCGTTGTCAACCAAGGCCAATGGACCATGCTTCAGTTCACCTGCCGCATAACCTTCAGCATGAATATAGGAAATTTCTTTAAGTTTCAGTGCACCTTCCAGAGCGATCGGGAAGTGCGTACCGCGGCCCAGGAACAGACAGTGCTGCTTTTCTACAAACAGTTCAGAAAGGCGTAAAATTTCATCGTCATGATGCAAGGTATCCAGAATCACTTTTGGCATATGCCATAAGTCGGTGCTAATGGCTGCGACCTGTTCTGCTGAAATTGTATTTTTGACTGTACCCAGTTTCAGTACCAACAGCATCAGTGCAGCTAGCTGTGTGGTAAAGGCTTTAGTCGATGCGACACCAATCTCAGGGCCTGCCAAAGTCAGCAGACTGTGATTGGTTTCACGCACCATCGAAGAGGTCGCCACGTTACAGATGGTCATCGTGGTGATGTCTAGCCCTTTGGCTGCTACACGTTTCTGTGTATCACGTAATGCAGCCAAAGTGTCGGCAGTTTCACCGGACTGGGAAATACACACATATAGCGTGTGATTCACAATCACTGGCGTGCGATAACGGAATTCGCTGGCAATCTCGACCTGACAAGGCAGATCAATCAGCTGTTCAAACCAGTATTTGGCAATCATGCCAGCATGATAGCTGGTACCGCAGGCAATAATCTGGACTTGCTGAATTTTGGAGAAGTCCTGTTCCGCACTGGCAAGGAAGTCTTCGCGCAGATCATTACCATTTAAGGCTTGGGAAATCGTCTGTTTGATCGCTTCAGGCTGCTCATAAATTTCTTTGAGCATGTAATGCTTGTACTCACCTTTAGAAGCATTGCTGACCGCAGCATCCAGTTCTTTGACTGGGCGATTCACCAGTTGACCATCGACAAAGACTTCAATGGTGGTGCGGGTCAAACGGGCAATATCACCTTCTTCCAGGTAGATAAAACGGTTGGTAATCGGGAGCAGCGCCAGCTGGTCAGAACTGATAAAGTTCTCGCCAATCCCCACACCAATGACGAGTGGCGAACCTTCACGTACGGTAATCAGTTCATCCGGATGATCTGTATGCACGATACCTAGGGCATAAGCACCTTTGAGTTGTGGTACCACCTGGCGCACAGCTTCCATTAAGCTGGGGGTGGATTTCAGGGCGTCATTGATCAGATGTGCAACCACTTCTGTATCGGTCTGTGAAGTAAAGACATAACCCAAAGCTTCAAGATCATCTTTGAGTTCTTGATAGTTCTCAATGATCCCGTTATGAACCACTGCCACATTTTCAGAAATATGCGGATGGGCATTTTCTTCAGTCGGTTTGCCATGGGTTGCCCAGCGTGTATGTGCAATGCCAAGTGAGCCGCTGATCTGTGATTCATTTACGGCCTGTTCAAGGTTCGCGACCTTGCCGACACGACGTTCACGCAGGACCTGGCTATTGTTGATGAGTGCCAAACCTGCTGAATCATAACCCCGGTATTCCAGGCGTTTTAAGCCTTCAATCAAAATATTGGTAATACTACGTTCTGCAATGCCACCGACGATACCACACATATTTATTCCCCCTTATTTCTTGATTTTTTGCGGACGTGGATAGTTTTCTTTGGCAAATTGCTTAGAACGTTCTACCGCCAAACTGTTGTCTTCCACATCACGAGTAATCGTCGAGCCTGCACCCACTGTAGCACCATTGCCAATTTTCACAGGTGCAACCAATGAACTGTTCGAACCAATGAAAGCCTGATCACCAATGATGGTTTTAAATTTATTCACACCATCATAATTGCAGGTAATGGTACCTGCACCAATATTAGAACCGGCACCGATTTCAGCATCCCCGAGATAGGTGAAGTGGTTGGCTTTAGAGCCTACGCCAATTGTGGTATTTTTCACTTCTACAAAGTTACCGATATGCACCTCGGCAGCAAGCTTCGCACCCGGACGCAGTCGTGCAAAAGGGCCAATCTGGGTATCTTCACCGACGATAGCATTGTCAAAAATGCTATATGGCTGAACCTTGGTGCCAGCTGCAATCTTGGTATTCTTGATAATACAGCCAGCGCCAATTTCAACGTTGTCGCCCAGCTCGCAATCACCTTCGATAATCACGTTGATATCAATGCGGACATCCTGACCGACAGTCAAATTGCCACGCAAGTCAAAGCGGCTTGGATCAATCAGATGTACGCCTTGCTGCATCAGCTGTTTTGCTTGATAAACCTGGAACTGACGTTCTAAAGCAGCCAGCTGCACCCGGTCATTTACCCCTTCAACTTCAAAAGCCTGCTCAGGTTCTACCGATGCAACTTGCATACCATCTGCCAAAGCCATCGCGACGATATCCGTCAGGTAATATTCACCTTGAGCATTGTCATTACTTAAACTTGGCAGCCATTGATGCAGTTTGGCATTGCTGACCGCATAAATACCGGTATTAATTTCTTTAATCTGACGTTGCTCTTCGGAAGCATCCTTGTGCTCAATAATGGCCTGGATCTGACCCTGTTCACGCACAATACGACCATAACCATTGGCATCTGGCAGGGTAAGCGTCACCAGACCAATACCGGTTGCTGCAGTGGCATCGAGTAATTTTTGTAAGGTTACAGGATTAATGCACGGCACATCGCCGGAAAGAATCAGCGAGACGCCGTCTTGTGGCAGGACAGGCAAGGTCATTTGTACGGCATGACCGGTACCCAGCTGTTCAGCCTGTTCGACCCATTTAATATCCTCTTGTGCAAATGCTGTCTGAACCCGATCACCGCCGTGACCATAAATCGTAATAATATTATCTGCGTTTAATTTTTTTGCCGTTTCAATGACATGACGCAGTAAAGGACGTCCTGCAAGGGGTTGTAATACTTTCGGTAAGCTAGAGCGCATGCGCGTTCCTTTACCTGCAGCAAGAATAATAACAGTCGTTGACATGTTCTAATCCTAAATATGGCTTATGCCACGATGAAGTAAAAATAAAGCAAAATACAAAGAGCCGCCCAAAGGCCGGCAATAATGTCATCCAGCATGATGCCGAAGCCACCAGCCACTTGACGATCAATCACCCTGATCGGCCAAGGTTTCCAGATATCAAATAACCTGAACAGGGCAAAACCGATGAGCAACCATAACCAGTTCATCTGGCCTAAATAGATCAGGGGCAAAAATGTGATGGATTGTCCGGCAAATTCATCCCAGACGATGCGGCCATCATCATGTACACCCATGACTCTAGCAGTATGCCCGCAGATATATATGCCAATCAGGGACATGATAGCAATGGCAAAAACACTGTTTAGAAAACCAAAATGCAGCCAGATAGGGATAAATAAAAGTGCAAAGGCCGAACCGAAAGTACCCGGTGCTTTGGGGATGAGACCGGAACCAAATCCTACCCCACTAAATACAATCAGTCGGTCGGTCCATGACATGGCTTTAAAATTGATCGCAGGTTTATGCAAAATGTTGATACCCATTAAATTGAAATAAATGGTCTGTGCCATCTTTTTCAAAAGTTAAGCCGTCTTGCTGCTGAATTGTGCCGATCATACTAATCGAAACATCAAGTTGTTTTTGCAATAATTTTTCGTAATTTTGCGAGCTTAGTGTAAAACATAATTCATAATCGTCACCACCTGCCAGTGCATACTGCCATTTTTGTGCATCGTCTAATGTCTGCAGGGTAGGACTGATCGGTAAGTTTTCGAGTTGCAGCTTTGCACCGACTTGAGAAGCTTTGAGAATATGTCCAAGATCTTGTGCCAAACCATCCGAGATATCAATCATGCTATGCGCCAGACCTTTTAGGGCAGCACCGAGCTGACAACGTGGCGTTGGATAATCCAGACGTTTTTGCAGTGGATGACCAAGATGCTGTAGTGCAAAAGCAGCATCTCCAACGGTGCCGCTGACACAGACCAGATCACCCGGTTTCGCCCCTGAGCGTGGCACAGCCTGGCCAATATCCACCCAGCCTAATGCAGTGACAGACAGGGTTAAATGAGGACTCTGAGTGGTATCACCACCGATTAAACTCACCCCAAATTGATCGCAGCAATCATATAGACCCTGACTAAAAGCTTTTAGCCAGTCATGATCAATCTGGGGTAGGCTCAATGCGAGTAAAATACTGTGCGGGGTTGCACCCATCGCAGCAATATCAGATAAATTGACAGCCACAGATTTCCAGCCAATCGCATGCGGATTGGTGTCCATTGGAAAATGGCGTCCAGCAACCAGGGTGTCGGCACAGATGACCAGTTGTTGCTGAGGAGGGGGGGTGAGCAAGGCTGAATCGTCACCGACGCCTAAATCGACAGAATTGGCATTCTTGCGATTGAAATAGGTGTCGATAATCGAAAATTCAGCCATCCAACATATCTACGCTATTAGTTAGACTGCTGTTTTTCTGCTGCACGCAAGGTTGTCGCTAAACGATCTAATACACCGTTGATGTATTTATGGCTGTCGGCACCGCCAAAATGTTTAGCCAGTTCGATTGCTTCATCCAGAACTACGCGATATGGAATCTCAAGATGTTCTTTGAGTTCATAGGCACCAAGACGAAGGGTTGCAAGCTCAACACCATCCAGTGCTGAAAGTTCGCGATCAAGTACCGGAACCAAGAGCGCATCCAGCTCTTCATGATTGGCAACCACTTGAGTCAACAATTCATGATAATAGCTCAGATCCACTTTGTGCATGGCATTTTCCACACGCGTACGTGCTTCAATCTCATGCACCGGATTGTGGCTCATCTGCCATTCATAAATTCCTTGTACAGCAAAGCGACGTGCTTTACGTTTTGCTGCATAAGTTGCTTGAAGTGTTTGCGACATAGCGTTAAATAGCCTTTAACAAGTTAACCATTTCAATCGCAGTCAGGGCAGCTTCGCTACCTTTATTGCCTGCTTTTGTTCCAGAGCGTTCAATCGCTTGTTCAATACTGTCCGTAGTGAGTACACCGTTAATGACAGGCAAGCCAGTGTCGAGGCCAACTACGCCCAAACCTTTGGCACATTCGCCTGCAACGAAATCGAAGTGAGGCGTGCTACCACGAATCACGGCGCCAAGCGCGATGATGGCATCGAAACGATCTGAAGCTGCCAGTTTTTTCGCAACTACAGGAAGTTCCCAGGCACCAGGTGCATGAACAACAGTGATATTATCCTCTGATACACCATGACGTTTCAATGTATCAATGGCACCTTCTAACAGATGTTCAACCACAAAGCTGTTAAAACGACCAACTAAAATCGCATAACGGTCTTCGTTCGCGAGATGTAACATACCTTCAATACGGCGAACTGCCATAACAACCTCGATGATTTCTTAAGATGTTTGTTGTGCGGTGATGTATTCCACCACTTCTAAGTTAAAGCCTGACAGGGCATTGAAACGCAATGGAGAGCTCAGCAGCTTCATTTTTTCAACGCCTAGATCACGCAAAATTTGTGCACCCACACCAATGGTCTGATACTGCTGAGACAGTGCAGCATTTGATTTTACATTTTTTGGTGCTTTAAGGGTATCTAATGCTGGACCCAAATCCTGTAAATGGCGCTGGCCAATCCAGACCAGTACACCACGATCACTATTGGAAATTTCTTTCAGGGCACGATCCAGGTTCCAGGCCGGTTCGCCATCCTGTTTCTTCAGTTTGAGCAAGTCGCGGGTCGGGTTAAAACCATGTACACGTACTGTGGTCACACCCTCTTTAGGCTCACCTTTGACCAAGGCCAGATGGATATCCGGATTACCCAGTTCACGATAGCGGTACAGGTCAAAGCTGCCGTATTCAGTATCAATACTTTGCTGATCAATACGCTCAACCGTTTGTTCATTGGTCATGCGGTAATGAATCAGATCGGCAATCGTGCCGATTTTTAGGCCATGCTTTTCAGCAAAGACTTCCAGATCCGGACGGCGCGCCATGGTGCCATCTTCATTAATGATTTCACAAATGACTGATGCTGGTTCCAGTCCTGCTAAACGGGAAAGATCACAACCTGCCTCGGTATGTCCGGCACGGTGCAATACACCGCCTGGTTGCGCCATCAGCGGGAAGATATGTCCTGGCTGTACAATATCTGCCGGTTTGGCATGAGCAGCCACAGCAGTTTGAATTGTGTGCGCACGTTCAGCCGGAGAAATACCGGTAGAAATACCTTCAGCCGCTTCAATCGACAGGGTGAAATTGGTCCCATGCTGGGCGCCGTTGGCATCTACCATCAAAGGTAGATTTAACTGCTGGCAACGCTCTTTACTTAAAGTCAGGCAGACCAGACCACGTGCGTGGGTGATCATGAAGTTGATGTCTTCAGGACGTACGTGCGTGGCAGCAATCACCAAATCGCCTTCATTTTCACGGTCTTCATCATCCATCAGGATGACCATTTTTCCTGCACGGATATCTGCTACAAGCTCTTCAACAGTATTGAGCGGCATCAACCTTCACCTTCTTTTTTGATCTTGATCAGACCGAATCATGACATTATTGGGTACATAGTCTAACGCTTTTTGCGCAATTTTGCCTATGCTTATTGCTTTCCCTCTAGTGGTTCATTGTTATACACAGTCTTGATAAACATGAAAAGCCGACTTTAAAGAAAGCCTAGGCTTTATGCAGGTTTTTTGAGCAAGTAAAAAGCATAAAAAATGAGAAACTTAGGTGAAATCAACATAAGCTCAGACATTAAGGTGTTTTCAGAAAGTATTTTAATTTATTGTCAGTCATTCAAGGGAATTCTAGACGAACAATGCTGGAAAATTTTACCTAGTATTAAAAAATTTTAAAAATATCGAATAAAAAGCGAACCGAAGCTCGCTTTAGATTTACTTTACTTCTTAGAAAAAACCTGCCGGTTTGGTTGAATAGCTCACCAACAGGTTTTTGGTTTGCTGATAGTGATCCAGCATCATTCTGTGATTCTCACGGCCAATACCGGATTTTTTATAGCCACCGAAAGCCGCATGCGCAGGGTAGATATGATAACAGTTGGTCCAGACCCGGCCGGCCTGAATGGCACGGCCAGCACGGTAGGAGGTATGCGCTGAGCGTGACCAGACACCGGCACCGAGTCCGTAAATCGTATCGTTGGCAATCTTGATCGCATCATCAAAGTCTTTAAAGGTAGTCACAGCCAGAACAGGCCCGAAGATTTCTTCCTGGAAGGTCTTCATGTCATTGGTACCTTTAAAGATGGTTGGTTCAATATAGAAACCTTGACCCACTTCCTGACGTGCTTCACCACCGGTCAGGATCTGTGCGCCCTCTGCACGGCCAGTGGCAATACAACCCAGAATCTTGTCCTGCTGCTCCTGCGAAGCCTGCGCCCCGATCATGGTGTCGGTATCTAACGGATGACCAGTCTTAATCCGTTGCACCCGCTCTACTGCACGCGCCAGAAATTCGTCAGCAATACTTTCCTGGATCAGCGCACGCGATGGACAGGTACAGATTTCACCTTGATTCAGGGCAAACATGGCAAAGCCTTCCAGAGCTTTGTCCAGATAGTCGTCTTCCTGATCCATAATGTCAGCAAAGAACAGATTCGGTGATTTACCGCCCAGTTCCAGAGTCACCGGAATAATATTTTCAGTCGCATATTGCATGATCAACTGACCCACTGCGGTTGAACCGGTAAAGGCAATCTTGGCAATGCGTGGATTGGTCGCCAGTGGACGGCCGACTTCGACCCCGTAGCCATTGACGATGTTCAATACGCCCGGCGGTAAAATATCCTGAATCAGTTCAGCCAGCACCAGAATACTGACCGGAGTCTGTTCTGCAGGTTTCAGCACAATGCAGTTGCCTGCAGCCAATGCTGGTGCCAGTTTCCATGCGGTCATTAGAATCGGGAAGTTCCAGGGAATGATTTGTCCGACTACACCAAGCGGTTCATGAAAATGGTAGGCGATGGTATCTTCATCAATTTCGGAAATGCCGCCTTCCTGGGCACGGATACAGCCGGCAAAATAACGGAAATGGTCGATCGCCAGTGGAATATCTGCAGCCAGCGTTTCACGGACCGGTTTGCCATTGTCCCAGGTTTCTGCCACAGCCAACATTTCCAGATTTTGTTCCAGACGGTCGGCAATTTTCAACAGAATATTGGAGCGGGTGGTCGGCGATGCTCTGTTCCATTGTTCTTTGGCTTTGTGCGCTGCATCCAGGGCCAATTCAATGTCTTCTACAGAAGAACGCGGAACCTTGGTAAAGACTTTGCCATCTACCGGAGAGATGTTGTCAAAGTATTCACCTTTGACCGGCGTGACCCATTCGCCGCCAATGAAATTATCGTATTGTGCTTTAAATTGAATTTTTGAACCGTCAGTATTGGGGTCTGCATAACGCATAATCTATTCCTTTATATGATTGTTAGTGGTGCAGGCTGCGCGCATGTTGCCGATCAAAAAATATAGGCGCTTCTGCATTCAGCTCTACTATAAAGAGGGAAAAAGACGGACGGTTGTTTGTTTACAGGCTTGCTACAAAAGACAATATTTGGAGACAAGTAGTAGAAAAATAAAAGTTACAAATTTTAAATTCTTAAATTTAAAAACAAGGGTTTATTATATTTATAAAACATCGAAAGATTGGCATATTTTCAATGTGCTTAATTACATTCCAACCTAATAAGGATTCAAAAGAAGCCAAGCAGGAGAAATGAGGGTAAATTTCATTTCTCCTTCCACGTTTATCTAAAGCCCTTTGTCATGCAGCCATTGAAACAGTTGCTGATAAACCTGCTTACGCACAGATTGCTCTGAAAGTACCAGATCATGTAAACCGTTCTGGATACTTTGAACCGTGACATCGCCTTTAATTTTTTTGGCATATTTCTGAATGTCTTTAATGCCTAAAATTACATCGCTGCTCTGTGCGGCTTTGCCCCATTTTTTAGGGTATAAGGTCTGATGCGAATGCATGATGAGTACCGGAACATCGAGCTGAACACCGCGATGAATTTCTTTCTGTGCCTCATGAATGGCACGAATAAAACTGATCCGAACCATCGGGTAGCGGGTCTTTTTCCAGTCCAGACTAAAGTCCCATTCGCCTTTTAAATCCTTATGAAGGCTGGTGGCATACCACTTGTTCAGCTCGCTTGGAAATTTAAGATTGGGAAAAATTTTAGCCAGTCTGCTCAATTGCGGGATGCCGAGCGCGCGCTTGATCGGATTCATGTTGAAGTCATAAAACGGACTGTTGACCCAAAGCGCTTTGATTAAAGGATGCTGCGGATGATGTGCCGCATACAAGGTTGTGGTCAGGCCGCCGGTAGAATGACCACAGAGCAGGGCAGCATCGTGGCCCTCAGCTGCTATAATGTCGAGGGCTTGGGTAATTTCTGCATCATATTCAGCCAGGTCATACACGTTATAATATTTTTGATGTGGCAGAATCGAACGTCCGTACTTTCTTAAATCCAGCGCATAAAAATCAAAACCATGCTGATTAAAGCGCTCTGCCATTTCGGTCTGAAAAAAATAATCGATAAAGCCGTGAATATATAAAACTGCTTTTTTTGTGGGTTGGGCTGCTTTTTTACGGATCAGGGTTGCTACGACTTTACCCTCATAATCATCAGGAAAGTTTAAGGTCGCTTGCTCATAGTCTGTCCCCAAAATATCGGGCTGATAAAGCGGTTGCAGTTCACTCATTTTTATACTCGTTGGTCTTATTAAATTTATGCTTTATCCTTGATGAGCTGAGGTTTTTTGTCAAACAGATCTTGCTACCGATTTAAATTAAAAATACGAATAGGGATTAATTTTAGAAACCGTCCAAAACCTAGGCTGAAAATGAGTGTTATCAGATTATAAAATCCTGCTACAAGTATTATAAATTTGCTAAATGACCTAACAGCTTAAAATCAGGCTAAGCTATATAAAATAAACAAAGTGATGTGACTATTTTGGCAGAACTGCCGAAGATTGATTAGATGAGTTAAATAATGCCCAGAGAAAATTTGAACAGTAAACGCCCTTTATATATTCCTTATGCTGGAAATACTCTGCTAGAACTCCCACTACTCAATAAAGGCTCTGCATTTTCTGAAGAAGAGCGTAGAAGCTTTAACTTGCATGGCTTGATTCCTCATGTCACCGAGACGATTGAAGAACAAAGTCAGCGTTCTTATCAGCAGTATTGTGCTTTTAGCAGTGATATTAACAAGCATATTTATTTGCGGAATATTCAGGATACCAATGAGACCCTGTTTTACCATCTGATTGAAAATCACCTCAGTGAGATGATGCCGATTATCTATACCCCGACTGTGGGTGAGGCATGTCAGCGCTTTTCTGATATTTATCGCCGTCATCGTGGGATCTTTATTTCCTATCCTGACCGTGATCAGATCGACCAGATTATTCACAATATCAATAAAAAGAACGTGAAAGTGATTGTGATTACAGATGGTGAGCGCATTTTGGGTCTTGGAGATCAAGGCATCGGTGGTATGGGGATTCCCATTGGAAAACTGGCACTCTACACCGCATGTGGCGGGATCAGTCCGGCCTATACCTTACCGATTACTCTTGATGTCGGTACCAATAATCAGCAGTTGTTAAATGACCCGATTTATATGGGCTGGCGTGAACCACGAATCAGCGGCGATGAATACTATGCTTTTGTCGAGACGGTGATTCGGGCGATTCAACAGCGCTGGCCAGATGCCTTAATTCAGTTTGAAGACTTTGCACAGAAAAATGCCATGCCTTTGCTGGAAAAATATCGTGATCGAATCTGTTGTTTTAATGATGATATTCAGGGCACCGCAGCAGTGTCTGTCGGCAGCCTGATTGCTGCTTCGCGTGCAGCAGGTAAACAGCTCAAAGATCAGGTGGTTACTTTCCTGGGTGCTGGTTCAGCTGGTTGCGGGATTGCAGAACAGATCATTAAGCAAATGGTTGCTGAGGGTTTAAGTGATGCTGAAGCGCGTGCACGCGTGTTTATGGTCGACCGCTTTGGTCTGATCACAGAAAATCAGCCGAATTTACTGGACTTCCAGCGCAAACTGGCACAGCCTCTTGAAAATGTAGAAAGTTGGGCAGATGCAGAGAGCATGATTTCTCTGCTAGATGTAGTTAAGCGTGCCAAACCGACGGTACTGATAGGCGTATCTGGACAGCCAGGTCTATTCACTCAGGAAGTGATTGAAGCCATGGCTGAAAACAGTGTGCAACCGATTATTTTCCCTTTATCCAATCCGACTTCCCGCGTAGAAGCTGTTCCGGCAGATATCTTGCAATGGACCAAGGGCAAAGCGTTGATTGCGACGGGTAGCCCATTTGCACCAGTGAATTATCAGGGGCAGATTCATCATATTTCACAATGCAATAACTCTTATATTTTCCCTGGTATTGGTTTGGGTGTGGTTGCTTCAGGTGCGAAACGTGTCACGGATAATATGCTCATGGCCTCGAGTAATGCCTTGGCGGACTGTTCTCCGAAACTGAAAGATCCTCAGGCAGATTTATTGCCAAATCTGGATTGTTTACAGTCGATTTCGAAGCAGATTGCCTTAAAAGTGGCGCTTGCTGCGATTGAAGATGGGGTAGCACCGAAAGTCAGTGTAGAAGAATTGCAGTTGGCTATTGAACGTAATTTCTGGACACCGCAATACCGTAACTATCAGCGAATTACCTTTTAATTATATTGGAAATGGACTCTGTATTGTGGCTAGTGGTTTGCTAGCTTGAGTTTATCTGATGCGTTGGTGAAATATAAAAAGCCCTGATCTTTTGATGAGGGCTTTTTATATTGTCGTAGGGGTGGCATGGTCACATCTTGGTTATAAAATCAGAAAGTACTTTAAGAATTTGTTATTGAGTGAAACAAAAATGAAAGGATCATTTAAAAAAATAACATCAACATAAAAAAAGCCCCGATCTTTCGATCAGGGCTTTTTTAGAATCTGGAGCGGGAAAGGAGACTCGAACTCCCGACCCCAACCTTGGCAATAGTCACCGACATAAAATACACTAAATAACATAATTGGTATTTCAATAAACCCTATATATAACAGTTATATAGGGTTTTTATTTTGTGTGGTGTAATTTAAGGTAGAGTAGGGTGCTTTAAGTTTTGGTCACTAATTTTAATATGTAAATCAACAATAATTACCGACATATATATTCTCTTTCTAAGAATAGTTTACTATTTGGTATAATATTATGATGAGGTTAGGGCTTTGACTGCTACGATTTCTGTTTGGCCTTTTGGCGTAAGACATACAAATATAAGTTTTCTACTTTTTCACGTGCCCATGGGGTGGTACGCAAGAATCGCAATGATGATTTAACACTTGGGTCTATGCAAAAACATCTAATCTCAATTTTACGACTTAAACCTTCAAAGCCACCGTAGTAATCCAATAATTCATCCAAAATGTCAGCAAGTTTTTTACCGTGTAAAGGATCATTGGTGGTGTTCATAATAGATCAATCGTATTTTGGGTGGCCATTATTATAACCTGGGCTAGTTGGAAAACTAGAGAGTTGGAATGTAGGTAATGATGGACTGAATAGCCACCAAAATTCTAGACACACATAACCATATTTTGGACTGCCACTGCTGTCCCACAATTTTTACAAGAGGAAGCTTACGCGAGCTTCCTCTTGATTGATGGAGGCTTTATCGAGTGAAAATAACGCTTTTAAGGTTTTTATTTCAAATAAATTTACTGGAATTATTCTGAGTAAGCGCTGAACTGTATTAGTTCAGAGTTAATCTGATTTTTTATCTTAGGAAAGAAAATTATTTCACCTAACCTTAAAATAATGTTTTTCAGTAACCAGCTAAATTTTTATTTGTTTATAAAGACGCTCTTTAGGGTCTTCATTTGATTTTGTGACTTTATCAGCAAATTTCTTATCTAACATCAAGGCTGCATATGTTTTGTAACCTATCTCCAATCGGTCTACCTTATTTCCTTCTTGTTCAAACTCTTCAATTAATTTATTGACTTTTTTTACGCTGATATCACTCATATCTTTCAACCATTTAATTTGGGGTTCTTTTAATCTAATCTTTAATTATTGAGATTAGATTAAAGTACCAAGCGCATTTAAGGGCTAATAGCTTATGGAGTAATCACCCCAGGTTAATTAACCCGAATCGCGGATAAGAAATAAACTTGAAAAATAAGAGGACTAGAGCCATCAGTTGAGTTACCAAACCTAAAGCTTTAGCCCCGATGTTCAATAGTAACGAATTATTCTGCGTAATTGATGATTTCTTTCTGAAATTTGAAGCAACTTATTGGAAATTTTCTAAATAAAGTCATCAGTCTATAAGAATTCGAATAGCCCAACTCAGCCTCTCAGAAATTAGTTTTATCGTCATTTGGTATATTTAGGACTTGGAAAAATTAGGCTTCATAGAAATGTCATAATTTAGAGATATTAATGTCATCGAACTGGATTAAAAAAGAACTAAAAACCCACAATAGCAAGCTGTTATGACTAAAAAAATATCCAGACGTGAACTGCTTAAGACCTCCATTGCAGGCTTCGGTGCTTTGTCTTTACCCATATCTTTGACCGCTTGTGGCAATGATGAGGATGCTTCAGATCAAGCTCAGGCACATCCTAAAGTCGCTTTTAAACATGGGGTGGCCAGTGGTGATCCCTTACAGGATCGGATAATTCTATGGACACGCTTAAGTCCGGAAGATGAAAACCTGCGTTATCAGGTGCAGTGGGAAATTGCTGCCGATCAGGATTTTCGCCAGATAATCAATACAGGACAAGTTGAAACCAGTCGGTCGCAAGATTTCACGGTTAAAGTCGATGCGGATCGTCTATCGGCAGGGCAAACTTATTTTTACCGTTTTAAGTGTGCATCGGTATATTCATCTGTCGGTCAAACCAAAACTTTAGCCACGCAAAGCAAGCTGGTGCAATTTGCCGTTTGTTCATGTTCCAATTATCCAGCCGGATATTTTCATATCTATCAGGAAATTGCCCAGCAAGACCTAGATGTGGTGATTCATTTAGGGGATTACATTTATGAGTACGGGATGGGTGGTTATGCGACTGAAGAGGCTGCAGCATTAGGCCGAAGTCTGGCTGCAGATAATGCTGAGGAAATCATTAAACTGGAAGACTACCGCAAGCGTTATGCCTTGTATCGAACTGATGCGGACTTACAAGCAGCACATCAGCGTCATCCATTTATTGTGGTCTGGGATGATCATGAGCTGACCAATGATACCTGGGAGCAGGGTGCGGAAAATCATGATGTTTCAGAAGGTGATTTTTTTGCACGTAAGCTGGCTGCTTTGCAGGCCTATTTTGAATGGATGCCGATTCGTCCAGTGTCTGAAACAGATCATTTGAATATTTATCGCCAGTTTAATTTTGGTGATCTGGTTCAGCTGAATATGCTGGATACTCGTATTTTGGCGCGTAACAAGCAATTGCAATATGCTGACTATCTTACCGCGACAGGACTAGATGCCAATAAATTTCAGACAGATTTGCTCAATCCGACGCGTACCTTGTTAGGACATACACAACGTGAATGGATACTGAAACAACTCAGCCAATCGAATGCCGTCTGGAATGTGCTGGGTCAGCAGGTGCTGATGAGCAAGATGCTAATTCCGGCCGAAATTCTGGCTGTTTTGGGGCAGATCACCAGTGGTCAGGCCACTGCAGATGTGTTGCTACAAGTGCGTCAGATGCTGACAGAACTGGTAGGCCTAAAAATACGCTATCTGCAAAATGATCCAACTTTGACAAAGGCAGAATTAGCCAGAATACTGACTGTTGTGCCTTATAATCTTGATGCCTGGGATGGGTACGTCGTGGAGCGTGAGGTGATTTATACGGCTTGTAAACAGCTGAATAAAAAACTGATTGTACTTGCAGGAGATACCCATAATGCCTGGAACTCCACTTTGAGAGATCAAGCCGGCAGTACAGTCGGGGTAGAACTAGCGACCAGTTCAGTTTCATCACCGGGTATGGAGAAGTATTTGCAGATTCCCTTAGCCCAGTTACAGGAATTTGAAATGGCATTTACTACGCTAATTGATGAGCTGAATTATTGTAATTTGAATCAACGCGGATACTTGAGTGTTGCATTTACCCCGGATCAGGTACAGGCGAACTGGATTTTTATCGATAGCATCCAGAATCGTAGTTATCAGGTTGATCAAAGCCGTGCGTATCAGCTTCAATTAGATCATGAATTAAATGAAATCAAACCGTTAAAGCAAACTGCCTAAGCTGCTTAGAGTTTAAATATCCGGGCCAATGCCCGGATATTTTTTTATAACATTTCATCCCTATAGCTATCAATATCCAGATGTTTGATCGTATTTGCAATACTGATGCTCATATTTTAGTAGCCGCGTATATAATCCGGCAAAGTGAATTAATTGCTGTTTTAGTTCGGCATACCGAGGATCATGGCTTGAATAAAAACGTAATTTTAGTCGTAGCAGGCAGGTTTTTTATAAGCCCAAAAACAGATTTTATGTAATGGGAACAAAAATCATTGCAGCCAAGGCCCAAGGAATTAAGAGGCAGAGTAAAACTTGAAGTGCGACATAAACCACCTAATTAATTTAAAGGGTTTATGGAGTATATAAAATTGTCATACCATCATCTTAACTTTGAAGATCGTACTGCATT
>NZ_JBBCWZ010000006.1:0-76679 GCF_037145695.1 Acinetobacter sp. USHLN143 | reverse complement strand
CAAGGCTGTTATAGCGCTTGACAAGACGCTGATCCAGGCCAGAGATGTTAAATTGAAGAGCATGCTCTTCAATTTAACGCAAAGTTCAGGAATTGTGTAGATACCTATGCCTAAAAGGAGAGGGAAATTCCTCTCTAAATTTATGGAGAGAAATGATATTTTTAAAAACTACTATCTCAATAAATATTGGAAGTGCTCTCTCCCTATGGGAGAGAGTTAGAGAGAGGGTGAAGAAATTAAATCCACTTCTTCCATCTAAAGTAAATCAATGGCCCGATTAAAAAGCCGATCAAAATAATACTGACCATAATGAAGCTCATGGAGCCTTGTGCAAAAGGCAGAACTTCGGTATTCATGCCATAAATACTGGCAATGAGCATCGGCGGTGCAAGCATACTTGGCAGGATCGAGAATCGACGAATCGTATCGTTCTGTTCCGTGTTAATGAATCCGGACGTGGTATCGAGCAGGAAGCGCACTTTCTGAAACAGGAAGGCATCATGTTCAACCAGCGAGCGCACATCTTCACTGAGTTCTCGGATATCCGCATCATAAATATGACTGCCCAAGGCGCGTGGACGAGACAGGAAAGTCAGAACACGACGTAAATCGATCAGACAGAGCTGCGCTTTACCAAGCATATCTTCCAGTTGAGCCAGACGGGTAATCATGTCATCCAGATCGAGAATCTGCTCGCGATGGCGATTATTCAACACTTCAGTTGAATATTTCTCTAAATCTTTATGTACATCTTCCAGAATATCGGCCAGCTCATCCAGTTTGGCTTCGAGCAGGCCCAATAAAATCCAGGTTGGATCTTTATAATCGATTTCATAATCATTGCGGCGCGCACGGGCACGGAAGGCACGAAAGGCCACCAGCTTTTCGCCACGCAAGGTAAACAGACGGTCCTTATGCAGAATGAATGCTACGGTTTGTACCGTCGCCAGCATGCTGGATTCATCTTCGTTTTCGTTCTCGACCTGATAGTTTTTATTTTTGGTTAAAAAATAGGTACTGATATGCAAAATACCGTCATCATCACGGTAAAATCGGGCACTAGAGGAGATATCTTCCAGCGATTTTAAGGTCGGTAAGTTTTGCGCATAGGCATCTAGAATCCATTGCTGCTCTTCTTGTGAAGGTGCAATCAGATCAAGCCATACTAAATCTGGATGCAGGTCGAAATCACCATTAATCGTGATATCTTCTAAGCTACCGCGCTCTGTGGCGTAAAAGGCTTCAAGCATGCTGTCTTTTCTCCCTGGCGCAGTATGTGAATTGGAATGGGTGTATTTTAGACAAGGAATTGAATAAAAACACTGATATTAAGCAGTTATTTTTGGAAAAAACGCGCTTGCAGCGATTTCGTACAATATAGCGTCAATTGGAGAGTGAAATGATGAATTCTATCGCAATTTTTTGTGGTTCAGCACTGGGCTCCGATCCTCTCTATGCCCAGATTGCCGAAAAGGTTGGCCAAACCTTGGCAGCAAGACATCAGACGCTGGTCTATGGCGGTGGTCGTTCTGGTTTGATGGGGATTATCGCTGATAGTGCTTTGGCTGCTGGTGGCAAGGTGATTGGTGTAATTCCAAGACAGTTGGTCAATCGTGAACTGGCGCATCCGCATATTACCGAGCTATTTGTGGTCGATAATATGCACGAACGTAAAACCCGCATGTCGGAACTGGCACAGGGATTTATTGCCATTCCGGGTGGTGCAGGAACGTTGGAAGAAATTTTTGAACAATGGACCTGGGCACAGTTGGGAATTCATAAAAAGCCTTGTGCTTTTTTAAATGTAGATGGTTTCTATGATGATTTACTCAAATTTATCCATATGACGACCGAGAAAGGTTTTACCAAAGCGCGCTTTAGCGATGCTTTAATTGTGAGTGATAATCTGGATGATATTTTGCGCCAGTTTGAAAGTTATCAGCCGCCTGAAGCGAAATGGGGTATGGTCGATCAGACCGATCTTGTAAAATAAGCTGTCCACAGCATGATTTGTAGAAAATAAATGAAAGTGATTACGGTGGCTGCAGCCATTATTTTAAATGAAGCGCAGCAACTGCTGGTGGTTCGTAAAAAAGGGACGTCCTGCTTTATGCAGGTTGGTGGCAAGCTGGAGCCAAATGAAGCACCAGAAGCAACGATGTTGCGTGAAATTCAGGAAGAAATTGGCACACAGGCACAGATTCAGCAATTCATTGGGCGTTTTGAAACCCAGACGGCGAATGAACCAGATCATCAACTGGTGAGTTATGTCTATTGGGTAAGTCTGGATCAAGCACCAAAAATTGAAGCGGAAATTGCCGAAATGAAATGGGTCGATCTGGATGAAAAAGAGCTACGACTCGCACCCTTGACCACTGAAATTGTGATTCCTTGGGTGAAGTCGCAGTTACTCGCCCAAGCTTAAATTTTCAGATTTGAGCACCTGCCAGACAGGCTGCATAAACTTTTTGACAGCCCAGTTGTTCAAGTGTTTGGCTCAGTGCTCGAATCGAGCTGCCGGTCGTCACCACATCATCAATAATCAGCACCCGACGGTAACGCAGCTTGGAAATGGTACTGATCTGGAATTGTGATTGGATGTCTTCAATCCGCTCCAGCCGGCTTAGGCCCTTTTGCGAGTGTTGTTTCATTCGTCGAACAGGTTGCCAGATGGGTACATTCAGCTTTTTCGCCACATGTTTTGCCAGCACCAGAGATTGATTATACCCGCGCTCTGCCAGACGCTCATTCGAGATCGGCATCGGTACAATTGCACTGACTTTAGGCAGGTCTAAACTTAACAGCGCACCTGCCAGTAAATTTTGCAAATGCAGTGTCTGTTCATATTTAAACAGTTGAATCAGCCGGTCCATCGGATAGGCATAGTCGCAGGCAATCTGTAACTGCATTTCCTGCCGTTGAATGGTTTGATGTGCCCAGGGTAATTGTCGCCAGCAATCTTCACAGACTGAATGAATGGACTGATGATCGGTCAGACAGAGCTGGCAGGGCTGTAAGCGGGTCAGCCAGGATTTTCCATGTTGCAGTAATTTAAACATAGGCATAGCGCGGTGCTTCCGGTAGCCAGCGTTGCAATAATGCTTCGGCCTGATCGGGATAATCCTTGAGCATCTGCTGAGCCACATAATGTGCCTGATTGAGCAGGTGATCATCACGTTCAAGTTTGGCCACACGGAAATTCATGTCCCCGGTCTGTTTGGTCCCGAGCAGCTCACCCGGGCCACGTAACTCCAGATCTTTCTCGGCAATCATAAAACCATCATTGGTTTCGCGCATGATTCTTAAACGTTCCTGACCATTTTGCGAAAGTGGATGCTTATACAGCAGGGCACAGAAGCTGGCTTTGGCGCCACGACCGACCCGGCCACGTAGCTGATGCAATTGAGATAGACCCAGACGCTCGGCATTTTCAATCACCATAATGGAGGCATTGGGTACATCGACGCCGACTTCGATCACGGTGGTGGCAATCAGGAGCTGTAATTCATTATTTTTAAACTGCTGCATTACCGCCTGTTTTTCATCGGCTTTCATCTTGCCATGTACCAGTCCGATATTCAGCGCAGGAAAGCGCTCGCGAATTTCGGTAAAAGTCGCTTCGGCAGCTTGAGCATCTAGGGTTTCGGATTGCTCTACCAGGGTGCAGACCCAGTAGGCCTGCTTACCTTCAGCACAGTTGCTGGCAATCCGTTGCAAGACTTCTTCGCGTCGATCTAATGGAATGGTCACGGTCTGAATCGGGGTACGGCCCGGCGGAAGCTCGTCAATCACCGAGGTATCCAGATCACCATAGGCAGACATGGCCAGTGTGCGGGGAATCGGAGTCGCAGTCATCACCAGTTGATGCGGAGACATACCATCTAGCCCTTTATTTCTGAGTGCAAGGCGCTGATCCACACCAAAGCGGTGCTGTTCATCAATAATCACCAGACCCAGTTTGGCAAACTCGACATTTTCCTGAAACAGGGCATGCGTTCCGATCACCAGATGGGCGCTGCCATCCCGAATCACCTGTTCCGCTGCGGCGCGAGCTTTACCTTTTTGCTTGCCGGAAAGCCAGGCCACATTTAAGCCCAAAGGCTCAAACCAGCGTTTAAAATTCAGATAATGCTGCTCGGCCAGAATCTCGGTCGGTGCCATCAAGGCCACTTGCCAGCCTTCCTCTAAGGCATGGCAGGCTGCGACACCGGCCACTAGGGTTTTACCTGCACCAACATCGCCTTGCACCAGACGCAACATCGGTTTATTGCTTTTTAAATCCTGCACGATTTCTCTGGATACACGTTTTTGCGCACCGGTCATTTCAAAAGCCAGACTGGCTAAGAGCTGTTTGGCATAGGTTTTACTGGGCGCAAATGAAGGCGCTTCGACTTGCTGAATAAAGGCCCGACGTGTCAATAAACTGATCTGATGCGCCACCAGCTCTTCAAAGATCAGGCGTTGCTGTGCAGGATGCGAGCCTTGTGCCAGCTGCAGCATATTGGCGTTGACTGGTGGATGATGGATATATTCCAGTGCCTGTTTCAGCGCATAACCGTTACTAAATTTTGCTGGCAGCAATTCAGGCAGATGGTCGCTATACTGAGCCAAGGCCTGCTGAATATAATCCCGTATTTTTGGCTGGGTCAGACCTTCAGTCGCAGGGTAAATCGCCGTGAGCTGGGTTTGAGGTAAAGGTGTGTCCTCAGTAATGACTTGCAGTTCGGGATGATACATTTCCAGACCGCGCGCACCAACCCGCACTTCACCAAAAATTCTTAAACGGTTACCCAGTTTGCAGCGGTCAGTAATGCCTTTATAAATATGATAAAAACGTAAAGTGACTTTGCCAAAATCATCATCTAGCAGCACAGCCATGGATTTGCGTTTGCCAGGGGGGAAATCCACACCTTTAACGATGCCTTCCAGCAGATAGCTGTGTCCCACGCTCAATTGATTCATAGGAATGATCGTGCTACGGTCTTCATAGTCACGTGGTAGATGAAAAAGCAAATCATCAGTATTGAAGATATTTAGTTTTTCGAGTAATGCAGCGGCGGCATTGCCAACGCCTTGTAACTGATGGACTGCAGCCATGTCCCCTCAACCAGATTTGTGATTCGGTGCTCAATGCATATTTTATTTATCGGTTATGGTAAAACATCCCGACGTGTGGCTAAACAACTATTTGAGCAAGGTCATCAAATTAGCACAATTAGCCAGAGTCCCAAAACAGATTCATTCGCAACTCATCTGATTCAGGATGTGCATCAACTGGATTTAACAGCAGTTCCTCCGATTGACTGGGTCTATGTATTACTTAGTCCAAAACAAAGTACGGTTGAAGGCTATCAGCAGACTTATCTGGATTCGGTTCAACCTATTGTGGCTGCCTTGAAACAGCATCCGGTGAAGCGGATTATGGTGGTGTCATCGACACGAGGGTATGGACAAGATTCCGGTGAAATCGTAGATGACGAAACTAAAATTCACCCGAATGATGCTCAGGGCAAAATCTTGCAGCAGATGGAGCAGGCTTATTTCACTGCTTATCCTGAGCAATCTACCATCATTCGTCCGAGCGGCATTTACGGTACTTCAGTTGCGCGTCTGCAAAAAATGGCTGCTTCTATGACGTGCTATCCAAATTTGCACTGGTCCAACCGGATTCATATTGAAGATTTATCACGTTTCTTGTCACATATGATTCATGTGGAACATCCGGAATCTTCTTATATTGTGACCGATAACCAGCCAAAATTATTGCATGAAATATTGCAATGGTTCCAACAGCAGCTGGGACTTCCTTTGTTGCAAGTAGAAAGTGAGCAGGTGACAGGTAAGAAACTTTATGCGACTCGAATGCAGAAAATGGGATTTGAGTTAGAGCATCCAGATTGTTATGAGGATTATTTGGGGGTGATGAGGAAAAATAATCCCTCCTAGCCTCCCTTTTTAAAGGGAGGAATCCCCCTCCTTTTCAAAGGAGGGGTTAGGGGAGGATTTTATTTAAAAGACCTCTCCCTATCCTCACTTGCACTTCGTTTTAAAAGCCGTGCTTTAAAACTCGCTCAGGAGAGGGAATACTCATATTTAAATAATGGCATTAGCTTTCCAATTTTCACTTCTTATAAATTCTTAAATAAAAAGAGAGGCCTTAGCCTCTCTTTTTATTTAATTTAAACTTACTTCTTTTTCCGCTTCGCACGTTTCTTGGCTTGTTCAGCCGCAACTGCATCCAAAGCTTCTTTCAGTTCTTCATCCGTAAAGTCGGTGATGTGATGCAACATCTGCAACTTCACTTCATCCAATACCAAATCTGCATATTGCGCCACATTCGTCAGCTGTTCATCAAAGACAATCGCATTGTCTTCATTGGTACACAGATAACCTTTTTGGGTTAAGACTTTAATAAAGCTCTGGAATAGGGCTTTGTCGAAGAACTCAGGTGAGTTGAACTCATATAGCACAGACAGGCGTTGACCAACCAGGTAACTGAGCTCTTCGACCTGACGGGTCGAGATATTGCCAGAACCACGTTGGGTAATCAGTGCCAAAGTCATGTAATAACGTTCCAGACTTTGAGTTACGGGCGCAGCCAGAATTTCAAGCTGATGATGCGCTTCCGTATTCGGTGCCGGTGCAATCAGGTTTTCACCATCTTGTGTAATCAGTTTCGAGGCAATTAAGCTGTCAATATGCGCATTCACTTGATCCTGAATTTCATCTTCATGCCATTTTAAGAACAGTTCGGCTTTGAGGAATGGATACAGGGTACTACTGATATTCACGACATTATGACGGCGAATGGTACCGTTATGTTCAACTAGGGCGGCTATCAGGGAGGGCAGCACAAAAGTGTGCACAATATTATTGCGGAAATAGGTCAGCAGAACGGCCTGATTGTCTTCAATGGCAATGATATCGCCCAGTACATGCTTGACTCGCTTGATCAGTTTCAGCTTCATTGCGTAGGCAATAATTTCCTTGCCAGAAAGTGGCGTCACCTGCATGCGCTCATCATAAGGCAGGGCAGCCAGCAAGGTGCGATAGGTATCTAGCTGTTTGATACAGATCTCTTCATCCAGCGTATGTTTCGGCGTAGCCAGCAAGATTAAAGACAATAACGATACCGGATTGATCACCACCGCACTGTTGATATTTTCCAGAATAGCCTGTGCCGAGCTATTCACCGCATCAGAAACCGCTTGTGGAATCGGATCGTCATTCTTTTCGATTTTGATATTTTCTGCGCCATGCTGTTTCAGAATGTCATCCAGAAATACCGGGTTCCCGAAGTTTAGGTGCACCTTGCCAAAAATACGTTCAATCTTGCGCAGGGTTTTCAAAATACCAAAAATAGACTCGGCTTCTTTTGGCTTGCCACTCATCTCACCGACATAGGTACCACCTTCCATTAGGCGTTCATAGCCGATATAGGTCGGTACAAACACAATCGGTTTGGATTTGCCACGTAAATGACCATGCACGGTCATTGCCAGCATCCCGGTTTTTGGCGGTAGCAAACGACCGGTACGTGAACGGCCCCCTTCAATAAAGTACTCGAGCGGGGTATTACGTGACAGGACGCTATACAGATATTCTTTAAACACCGTGGTATAGAGCGCATTGCCGCGGAAAGTACGGCGAATAAAGAAAGCGCCACCACCGCGCAAAATCTGACCGACAAAAGGCATATTCAGGTTATCGCCCGCAGCGATATACGGCACCATCAAGCCACGACGATAGATCACATAAGACAATAACAAATAGTCAATGTGACTGCGGTGACATGGGGTATAGACAATTTCATAATCCTTGGCCAGTTCACGCACGGTACTGAAATTATGCACTTCCACGCCGTCATAAAGCTGGGTCCATAAGCGGGTCAGGGCCTTGTCGGCAAAACGTACGGTAGAATGAGAATAGTCGGAAACGATTTCGTTCAGATAACCGATGGCGCGACGTTCAGACTCCAGCATCGAGATTTTGCTACGAATACTGTCATTGCGAATCGCTGCCTGTACATCTGGTGACTTGATCAGGCCATGCATGACATTACGGCGGTCGGACAGATCCGGCCCGAGAATGACTTCGCGCTGACCATCCAGGTAATCATTTAAAGTGCTGACAATATAGGTGGCCGGCGCTGAATTTGGATACGTCTCTTTAGCAAAGTTAATCAAGGTGCGTAAAGACTGCGATTCATGGAACTCTAAATAAGACTGGCGACCATGCAGGCCGATATTGACCAGTTGTTTGACCCGGCTTGGCGTAGACCAGGTATCGGTAAATAAAAGCTTAAACCAGGAATCTTCTTTCTCCGGTTCACGTCCCCAAAGTACTGTTACCGGTACCAGTTCGACATCCAGTTCAGGATGCTGTTCCAGGATTTCAATCAGGCGTAACAGGCGCGGCGGGAAAGCATGCGGTGGTGAGCTGAGCAGATTATTTTCATCATGATGCTGTAAAAACAGTACTGATGCTTTTTCCTTACTGTTACCGAGTTGCATTGGATCAAGTGCAGCCGGCAATTTTAAGCGGCGCGTTTCTGCATCGACAACCAGTGCATTACTACGTGAATGGTTCTGTAAAACGTAGCAGACCAGCTTTTGCGATTCTGCTGCAGTCTGATCAGATTTAGGTACTGTCACTTCACTTGGTACTTCCCCAAGAACATGAGGGGTAACCACAAGATCAAGTAACTTACTTGAAAGCTTGCGATACATTTGACCAAAGCCATTCTTGGACATAGCTGCTCCTAATTTTACTGACCAAAACCACAGGACTTCTGAGGGAATTTATTTTGCGGGTTTCTAAAGCGAAACAATATATCTTTTTTTAACAACTTCAACAGAAGTGCTTCAATTTTAGCGTGAAAGCAGGTGCTTTTCCTAGTCACTTATGACATCAGTATGACAGAACAGTCATGCAAACTTTAGAGTTTCGGTCTGATTTTGTGGCAGAATATTCCAGATCAATTATTTAGATCCGTTTTTCCATTTTGGATATCTCCAATATTAGATAGGTTGCTTATGAATGCCTTAACACAGGAACTGGTCGAGCTGCTCAGCTTAGAAAAGTTAGAAGAAAACATTTTCCGGGGAATCAGCCGGAATCTGGTGGGCAAGCGCGTGTTCGGTGGGCAGGTTTTAGGGCAGGCACTACGCGCCGCGTCTTATACCACAGACCGTCCAGCACATTCATTACATGCCTATTTTCTGTTTGGCGGGGATGTCAATGCACCGATTATTTATGAAGTGGATCGTATCCGTGACGGCAAGAGCTTTGTCAGCCGTCAGGTGCGCGCTATTCAGCATGGCCGTACCATTTTCATGTGTATGGTGTCTTTCGCGCATCAGGAAGAGGGCCTGAATTACCAGATTTCAGAGCCTGAATATCCACCGGCAGAAAGCCTGAAAAATGAAGCAGAGCTGATCAAGCAGATTATTGAGTTTATTCCGGAAAATGTTCGTGCATCTTTCACTCGTGATCGTCATGTGGAAATTCGTCCGGTCAATCCGCAAAATCCATTCCAGCCTCAACCTGAAGCACCGTCTTATGCGCACTATATCCGTACGCATGACCGTATTGCTGCAGAAGTCGATCAGATCTCCTTGCATCAGGCCATTGCTGCTTTCTATTCTGACTTTACCTTGATGACCACGGCGCTTCGTCCACATGGTCTGAGTTATATTTCGCCAAGCTTACAATGTGCCAGTATTGACCATGCCATGTACTTCCATAAACCATTCCGTGCGGATGAATGGATGCTTTACGATATGGATGCCACCCAGAGCGCCAGTTCGCGCGGCCTGAATTTTGGCCGGATGTGGCAGAACGGCGAGCTGGTCTGCAGTACCTCTCAGGAAGGTCTGATCCGCTTACGTGAAATCGAAACACAATAAGTTTGTAGTCTGTCAAAAAGCCGAATCCTAGATTGGGTTTTTTGTTTTTAAGCCGGATGAAAAAGGCCATTTGATGCCATGCTTCAACCATGCGTTTATAAAATATTACTCGATTCTATAGACACTGCATGGCATAGTGCGGCTTAAGATCAATATTAAAAATGCATGAAAAGATGAGCTTAAATACGCAAATTTTAATTGCCGCCGTATTGGGGGTGCTGTTTGGATTTCTATTGACGATATTTCCGCAGACCTCATTTTTTGATATCAGCTTATATGGCATCGGCATCGTCAGCAGTATTTTTATTGGCTTGTTAAAAATGCTGTTAGTGCCGCTGATTTTTAGCTCGATCGTGGTCGGCGTATCCAATCTGCAGGCGGGTGGGCAGCTAAGCCGCACCTGGAAAATTACCCTGATGTGCTGTGTGACCACCACTACCTTGGCACTTATTTTAGGTCTGGCGTGTGCGCATCTGTTTGATGTCGGTAAGGGTGTGGATGTGCTGATGTTCCAGGATGCCATGGCACAACATCAAACACCGGATACGCTGACGCCTTCTTCTTTCTTTACCAACTTTATTCAAAATACCTTGATCAATCCCTTTAAAGCATTTTCGGATGGCAATGTCTTGGCGGTAGTAGTCTTTGCGCTATTTGTTGGTGTGGCACTGGTTGCGGGAGGAGATAAATTTCGTACCGTGCGCAAGCTGAGTCACCAGTTTTTCGAAATCATGATGTTGATGATTGGCTGGGTAATGAAACTGGCACCACTCGGTATTTTTGCCTTATTGGCCAAATTAATTGCCACTGAAGATGTTTCGGTTCTTAGTCGTCTGGCTGAATTCGCTGCGGTAGTCACCGGTACGACGATTTTTCATGGCATCGTGGTCTTGCCTTTATTGCTATGGATTTTCGGCAAGATGGATCCGGTCACGTTCTTTAAAGGCACACGTGCTGCCTTGATTACTGCCTTTGCCACCAGTTCCAGTTCGGCCACCATGCCCCTGTCGATGAAATGCGCACAGGAAAATTTAGGGGTACGCCCACATACCGCAGGCTTTGTAATTCCACTTGGGACCCAGTTAAATATGGATGGTACGGCGCTGTATGAAGCAGCTGCAGCTCTGTTTATTGCCAATTTAATGGGGCTGGATCTGAGTCTGGGGCAGCAACTGGTGGTCTGCGCGACTGCGATGATTGCATCCTTAGGTGCACCGGGGATTCCGAGTGCCGGTATGGTGACTATGATTATGGTCTTGCAATCGGTAGGTTTGCCTGCCGAGGCAATTGCCATTCTGTTGCCGATCGACCGTTTACTGGATACCGTACGTACAGTGGTGAATGTTCAGGGAGATATGATGATCAGCGTGGTGGTGGACCGGCATACGCGTGAACCCGATCTTCAAGCTACAGATAGCTAAAACATTTAAAAAAATAAAAAAAAGCAGGTATTTGACCTGCTTTTTTATTTGTACGTTGAGTTTTAATAAATCAAGAATGATCACAGATCATTTAGGTGATATGGTCTTAATCCGCTGAACGCTTATTCTGATTTAGCTCATCTGCCGCTTTAAGCTCGGATTGATCCTGCTCAAGCAATTCCAGCGGTTCTTCAGCTTCATTTAAATCATGAGTCGATACTTCAGCATGCTCAGAATCAGCTTCACTAAGCTCGAGCTCTTCAAGCGGTTCATCAGATTCATTCAAATCATGCGCTGATGCTTCCGGAATGCTGTCCAGATCATATTCAGATGCTTGATCTAAGGTAAAGTTCAAACGGCCACCCATGACGCTGGCCAGTTCTTCTAAACCTTGTTTGTTCATGGAGGAAAACAGTTGAATCGAGAAATCCAGCTTCATCTTTTTCAATGCCGCTTTGACTTCCTGCAAGGCTTTGGATGCAGGACCACGGTTTAGTTTGTCAGATTTGGTCAATAACACATGCACGAACAACTGGCGGGAATAAGCCCATTCCAGCATCATTACATCAAAGTGTTGCAGGGGATGACGGATATCCATCAACAATACCAGGCCTTGCAAGCTTTGACGGTGAATCAGGTAATTTTCCAGTTCTTTTTGCCAGACCAGTTTCATTTTTTCAGGCACAGCCGCATAACCATAACCGGGTAAGTCGACCAGACGCTGATCCGGATTACCCAGGCTGAAAAAGTTGATCATCTGGGTACGGCCAGGTTTTTTCGATGCACGTGCCAACTGTTTCTGGTTGGTCAGGGCATTAATCGCACTAGACTTACCCGCATTCGAGCGGCCGGCAAAAGCAATTTCATAGCCTGTATCTTCTACACAAAGACTGAGTTTGGGTGCACTCATTAAAAATTCGGCTTTGCGTAGCCAGTTGAGTGCGCGCACAGAATATTCAGTAATGGCAGAATCAACTTTTTTCTCGTAGCTGATCTTTTGCTTAGGCGCATGGGCTGTCTTACTGTTTTTGGATTTTCCTCTGCTGTGGTGCATAACTCAACTTCAATAAATGATCTACAATGAAACATTATAAAGGAAGTCGCACAGGCAAGCGAACTTTGCCGCAAGAATAAGTCACAAGACCTGACCCGGAAGACTTTAAAGATTAATCAGGCCGATCGGAGAATTTGTACTGAAACGCGCATTTCGTGGCCTAATCACATCTTTAAGCACATATTGGTCCAGACTGCTATAAAACTGTTCCACCGCATCATCTAAAATACCTTTTAAACCACAGGTCGGACGTAATACGCAGGGTGGGCTATTGCATTCCACTACATTGCTGTCGCGTTGCAGGATCCGCACAATCTGTCCCAGCTGGAGGTTCAGGCTGGCCGGATTTAAACGTATGCCGCCACCTTTACCACGTGTGGTAATCAGCCACTCCTGTTTCGCCATAAAATGCACGATTTTCATGGCATGATTTTGTGAAACCTGTAATCGCTCGGCAAGTTCTGCAATGGTATAGGGGAGATCACGTGGCTGTGCGACATACATCAGAATCCGAAGCGCATAGTCAGTGAATTTATTGAGTTGCATAACGTCAACAGCTAGAAAATGAAAGAATTGAATGTTAAAAGCTCCACGAATGGAGCTTTTAATCAGAATCTGATGCTAGTCTAAACCGTTTTTGCAATTAAAGCTTGAGCGGGGCAGACACTTCAACTACATCACCAACTTTGTAGTGGTCGATCAGTGTCTGTGCAACCGAGAATGCGGTTGGATTTTCTTCCGCTTTCACAGTAATTTGATATTGCTCGTTTTGCGCCTGATCAAAGCTAAACTGTTGTGGTTGACGAATGTGCTGTTCAGGCACCTGTACACGTACTGAAATATGTTCACCGGCTTCAGCACTTGCAATCGCTGCACCATCTTTAGCTTTAAGTGTAAAGATTTTACCTGCGTCGGTATCATTGACTGCTGCTACTTCAAATTCGCGCCAGCCCGCCCAGCCACCATTTTCAGAAGCTAGGGTGGCATATTTAGATTTTTCCACACCAATCAAAATATCTGCCAGTTGCATATACGCTTCTTTCCAGGCTGCAATCAGGTCTGAGTCCATGGGTACATCTAAAACTTCGCTGATCGAGTGCAACAGATTCTCACCGACAATCGCATATTGATCCGGTTGAATATCCAGGCTGACATGTTTAGTGGTAATGCGTTCGATGGCTTTGGCCAAAACGCCCGGATTGGTAATGTTTTCGGCATAGGCAAGTACTGCGGCAGCCAAGGCACGTGGTTGACGGCCAGTACTTTGATGATCCATGTTGAAGGTGTTTTTCAACTCTGGATGGTTTTTCAGCATGCGGTTATAGAAATACGTGGTAAGTGCTACGCCGTTTTCACGTAAAACAGGAACAGTCGCTTGTACAAGTTCAATATGTTGTGGAGTCATGAGAGCCGTCTACAGGTGTTTTTTAAAAGATGTATTTAAATTACATCTTTTAAAATGGCTTTACAATAGCGCATAGTCATAAAACCATAAAAAAATTATGGGATATAAGAATATCCCATAAAAAGTATGATGATGATCGGAAAAGGAGAGGAATTATTTGCGGCCAAACAGCGAACCCAGTAAGCCGCGCACAATTTTCTGCCCAGTACTCCCGCCCAGGCTGCGGGCAGCACTTTTGGCAAAGGTGCCGACAATATCCTGAGTCAGTTTTTCTCGTTGCTTGGCTGCGCGTTCAGCTTCTTTTTGCTGTTCTCGTGCCAGACGTTCCTGTTCTTTAATTTGCTGCTTGGCAAGAGCTGCTTGTTCCTTGCTTTGTTGTTTGGCAAATTCGGCGGCCTGAGCCTGTTGCTGGCGTTCTGCGACCTTGTTTTGCAGCATTTCGTGGGCGCTGTCCCGATCGACTGGCTGCTCATAAATACCGGCGACAATACTTTGCTGCATGAGAGCCTTGCGTTCTTCAAGCGAGATCGGTGTAAAGGATGAATGCGGCGGCATGACCCAGCCACGCTCTACAATTTGTGGAATGCCCTTTTCATCCAGGCAGCTAATTAGAGCCTCACCTACTGCTAACTCGGTAATCACCTGATCGACTTTAAATTCAGGATTGGCTCGGAAAGTCTCTGCTGCGGTTTTCACTGCTTTTTGATCTTTGGGAGTGAAAGCCCGCAAAGCATGTTGAACCCGATTGCCGAGCTGGCCTAAGACACTTTCAGGCAAGTCCAAAGGATTTTGCGTGACAAAATAAATCCCTACACCTTTCGAGCGAATTAGACGCACCACCTGCTCAATTTTTTCTTTCAGGGCAGGGCTGGCATTATCAAACAAGAGATGGGCTTCATCAAAGAAAAACACCAGTTTAGGTTTGTCCAGATCGCCGACTTCGGGAAGCTGTTCAAACAGCTCAGAGAGCATCCAGAGTAAGAACGTGGCATATAGCTTAGGCGTATTCATCAGCTTGTCAGCCGCCAACAAATTGATATTGCCACGTCCTTGACTATCCGTCTGCAAAAAGTCCATCAGATCCAGCGCCGGCTCGCCAAAAAACTGGTCACCGCCTTGGTCAGCCAGTGCTAACAAATTACGTTGAATCGCACCGAGACTGGCGGGTGAAAGATTGCCATATTCAGCTTTAAAGTCAGCCGCATGCTCAGAGACATAACTCAGCATCGCTTTCAGATCTTTAAAGTCGATCAGCAATAAACCCTGATCATCGGCAATCCGAAACACGGCAGATAAAACGCCTTCCTGGGTGTCATTCAGATTCAGTATTTGCGCCAGCAGCAGCGGGCCAATTTCAGAAATGGTAGTGCGAATCGGATGACCCTGTTCGCCAAATAAATCCCAAAACACCACTGGTGAGGCTGCAAAAGGAATGGACTCGATATTGAGACTTTTAATCCGTTCATCAAACTTGGGGCTGCTTTCACCTGCTTTGGCCAGGCTGGACACATCGCCTTTGGCATCGGCGAGGAATACAGGTACACCAATTCGAGAAAAGCTCTCCGCCAATACTTTTAAAGTCACAGTCTTTCCGGTACCAGTGGCACCTGCAATCAAGCCATGTCGATTGGCAAGTTGGGAATGCAGCACAATATCCTGTGTGGTATCCGCAGTTTTTTTAGCTATAACAATTGGTCTACCCATAGCTTTTCCTGTTATTTATTATTCGTTTTTAAGTTTTTTCATTTGTTCTAGTGCATGCTGAATATCTTGAATCAAATCTTCCGGATATTCCAGTCCAATACAGAAACGAACCAGCAAGCCGTCTTTTAAGTGTGAATGTTCCAGCACACGCATGTCTTTTAAGTTATATAGCATGACCAGACTGACAGGGCCACCCCAACTAAAGCCAAGCTTAAACAGTTTTAAGCTATCACAGAAATTCCGGATATCCTGCATTACGTATGTGCTGTCAAAGATCACGCTGACCAGGCCGGCACTATCACCTTGCTTGCAAATTTCTTTCCAGTACTGATGGCCTGCGCTGTCCGGGTCAGCAGGATGCAGCACCTGTACAAACTCGGCTTGCTGTTGAAGCCATGTCATTAATGCCAGTGCACTTTTCGACTGATGTTCATAGCGAAGTTGCATCGAAGCCAGACTGCGTTGTATCTGTGCCACATCATCACCAGAAACACTAATGCCCTGAATGGCATGTGCGCGGAACAGTTTGTGATGCAGGGCCTTATCTCGCGTAACCACCGAGCCCATCAGAATATCACCCCCGCCGCTTGGATATTTGGTCAGTGCATGTACCGTCATATCTACACTTAAATGCTCTTCACTAAAATCAAAGGCATCAAAAGCCAGACCTGCGCCCCAGGTATTATCCAGCGCAGTAAGAATATTGTGTGCCTGAGCTTTTTTCACTAAACCAGCCAGATCCGGAAATTCCAAGGTGACTGAGCCAGCAGCCTCGAGCCAGATCAGTTTGGCTTTATCTGTAGGCTGAAATGTATCAAGCTCTATGGGATTGTAGACCTTAACCGTAATTCCATAACGCTTTTCCAGATTGCGTAAATGTTCCATGTTTGGACCATAGATATTGTCAGCCACCCAAACCTCATCTCCTTGGCTTAAAAAGCAAGAATTCACGAGATTAATCGCGGATAAACCACTAGGTGCGAGCAGGTGATATAAACCACCTTCGAGCTGTGCGATGTTATCGCCCAGCGTAAAGGTCGTAGGCGTGCCATGCGTGCCATAACTATAGTCATAGTCATCGGTCCAATGGCGATTAAACAGGGCATCGGTATTGTTAAAGATAATCGTCGATGCACGATAGAGGGGAGGCTGAATGGTAGAAATCGCTTGAGGAGCCTTTCGTGGTGCATGAATGAGCGCTGTTTGAGGATTTTTTTTCACGTGAATGCTCTCAAATGTAATCAAATATTACTCTAGCTTAAGAGAATCTGTGACTCACTGCCAGTTACGTTGTGAATTGTTTAAAAACAACAAGTCTTATAAAAAGTTGGCTTCATTTTTGCAAAACCTAAATCTATATAGCTAAAAAAATAGGTTGAGGAGCATGAAGTCGTATTTAAAAGTGCATTATTTTCAGCATATTGCTGGTGAAGGTTTTGGTAGTTGTTATGAATTTTTAAAGCAGCATCAGGCGCACATTACAGCGACTGAATTTTTTGCTTTACCCGTGGATCGACCGCTGGAGATCGAGGCGCTGCCTGCAGTGGAAGAGGTGGATTTGCTGATCATTATGGGGGGAACCATGAGTGTGAATGATGAAGCAAATTTCCCTTGGTTAAAAATAGAAAAACGCTGGTTGCGTCGCTATCTTTCGCATGGCAAACCGGCAATTGGCCTGTGTCTGGGTGGGCAGTTGATTGCAAATGCTTTGGGTGCAGGTGTTAGTCGCAATCCAGAACAGGAATTGGGGTGGACCACGGTGCACAGAGTGGCGAATCTACCAGAGACGTGTTTTAGCCTGCCGGAGCAGTTTAATATTCTGCAATGGCACAATGAAACATTTGAATTGCCTAAAGGGGCAGTCCATCTGGCAGAAAATGAAGCCTGTCGTAATCAGATGTACCAGTTGGGTAGAAATGTATTGGGCTTCCAGTTTCATCCGGAAATTACCCCAGAAACACTCGAATTGTTTTTAGAAAATGAAGGAGAGCTTGCACAATTTTCAGGAAAATATGTGCAAAATTTATTTGAATTAAAAAAAACCACGAAGCAAAAATTTATTGAAGGAAATCAGATATTAAATCGTGCTATAGAATATGTTTTGGCAAAAACTGCCTAATATTTACACAATAAACTATTGTTTTAAGTCATAAATTGAAAACTTGGATAAAACCATAAAAGAGATTTGCTTATGCATTAAACAATGGCTATAATAAGCGACCCTTCAATAGGAAGGGGGTTAACTGCGAATAAAGTAGTTAACTATCGTTACAGTCGTGGCATCGATCATGACCTTAGTGATATTTCACTGCTCTTGACACTTGCCCACATAAAGTGGGGTGAGATGCGTCAAGAGTGATTCTTTATATATTTGGCTTGGAGTTTACTGGTATGTCTAACCAGAGAATTCGTATCCGTCTTAAGTCTTTTGATCATCGCCTGATTGATCAATCAGCTCAAGAAATCGTAGAAACCGCAAAACGTACTGGCGCACAAGTGTGTGGTCCAATTCCAATGCCAACACGCATTGAACGTTTTAACGTTTTAACATCACCACACGTAAACAAAGACGCGCGTGACCAGTACGAAATCCGTACTTACAAGCGTTTGATCGACATCGTTCAACCTACAGACAAAACTGTAGATGCATTGATGAAGTTAGATCTTGCAGCTGGTGTTGATGTTCAGATCGCATTGGGTTAAGGCTTTCGGGTTAATTAACACTCTAAGTTAATTAGGCCGCTTTTTTAGAGGTTTATGCACATGGCTATTGGTTTAGTCGGTCGCAAGTGCGGTATGACACGTATCTTTACAGATGCTGGTGTTTCTGTGCCTGTTACAGTGATTGAGGTTGATCCTAACCGCATCACTCAAATCAAAACGCTTGAAACTGATGGTTATCAAGCGATTCAAATCACTACTGGTGAACGTCGCGAATCTCGCGTAACTAACGCTCAGAAAGGCCACTTCGCGAAAGCGGGTGTTGCAGCTGGTCGTCTAGTTCAAGAATTCCGTGCTACAGAAGCTGATCTTGAAGGTCGTGAAGTTGGTGGTACGCTTACCGTTGAATTGTTCCAGGTTGGTCAAGTTGTTGACGTAACTGGTCAATCTAAAGGTAAAGGTTTCCAAGGTGGTGTTAAGCGTTGGAACTTCCGTACGCAAGATGCAACTCACGGTAACTCAGTTTCTCACCGTGTTTTAGGTTCTACTGGTCAAAACCAGACTCCTGGTCGCGTATTCAAAGGCAAAAAAATGGCTGGCCATTTAGGTGCTGAACGCGTAACTACACAGGGTCTTGAGATCGTTGCTATCGACACAGAACGTTCAGTTCTAGTTGTTAAAGGCGCGGTTCCTGGTGCTACTGGTGGCGACGTAATCGTTCGTCCTACGATCAAGGCCTGAGGGGAAATAACGTGAATTTAAATACTGTTTCCGGCTCTGCTGTTGAATTATCAGAAGTTGCGTTCGGTCGTGAATTTAATGAAGCTCTTGTTCACCAAGTGGTTACAGCTTATTTAGCTGGTGGCCGTCAAGGTTCAAAAGCTCAGAAATCACGTGCAGACGTTTCTGGCGGTGGTCGCAAGCCATTCCGTCAAAAAGGTACTGGCCGCGCTCGTGCTGGTTCTATTCGTAGCCCAATCTGGGTTGGCGGTGGTAAAACTTTTGCTGCTCGTCCACAAGACTGGTCTCAAAAAGTAAACCGTAAAATGTACCGCGGTGCTATGCAATGCATCCTGGCTGAACTTGTTCGTCAAGATCGCCTAGTTTTAGTTGAAGAGTTTGCTGTTGCGGCTCCAAAAACTAAAGAATTGCTTGCAAAACTTAACGACTTGAATGCGACTCGCGCATTGATCGTTACTGATGCTGTTGATGAGAACCTGTATCTTGCTGCGCGCAACATTCCACACGTTGATGTGGTTGATGCTGCTGCAATCGATCCGGTTAGCTTGATTGCGTTCGACAAAGTTGTTATGTCTGTAGCTGCTGCTAAGAAAATTGAGGTAGAACTCGGATGAACAACGAACGTATCTATCAAGTCCTGCAAGGACCTGTATTCTCAGAAAAAGCACAAGTTTTAGGTGAAACTGCTGGTGTTCAAGTGTTTAAAGTTGCATTAAATGCAAACAAGCTTGAAATCAAAAAAGCAGTGGAACAACTCTTTGGTGTGGAAGTTGTTAAAGTTAACACTACTATCACTAAAGGTAAGTCTAAACGCTTTGGTAAAACATTAGGACGTCGTTCTGATGTTAAAAAAGCATACGTCACCCTGAAAGCTGGCCAAGATGTTGAAATGGCTGACTTGGGCGATACCGCTGAAAGCACAGCGGAATAAGGACGAGAATTATGCCTATTCAAAAATGTAAGCCAACGTCTCCAGGACGTCGCTTTGTAGAGAAAGTGGTTCACGATCACCTTCACAAAGGCGCACCATACTCTCCGTTGGTTGAAGCTAAAAAACGTACTGGCGGCCGTAATAACAACGGTCACATCACGACTCGTCACGTTGGTGGCGGTCACAAGCAGCACTACCGTCTAGTTGACTTTAAACGTAACAAAGATGGTATTCCTGCAACTGTAGAGCGTATCGAATACGATCCTAACCGTACTGCACACATTGCACTTGTATTGTATGCTGACGGTGAGCGTCGTTATATCATCGCTCCTAAAGGCCTTCGCGCTGGCGATAAAGTACAGTCTGGTAACGATGCTCCAATTCGTCCAGGTAACTGCTTGCCGCTTCGCAACATGCCTATCGGTTCTACTCTTCACAACATCGAACTTAAAATCGGTAAAGGCGCGCAGTTAGCTCGTTCAGCTGGTACTTCAGTTCAGCTGTTGGGTCGTGACGGTTCTTACGCTATCGTTCGTCTGCGTTCAGGCGAGATGCGTAAAATTCACGTTGAATGCCGTGCTGTGTTAGGTGAAGTATCTAACTCAGAAAGCAACCTTCGTTCACTAGGTAAAGCTGGTGCATCACGCTGGCGTGGTGTTCGTCCTACCGTTCGTGGTATGGCGATGAACCCAGTTGACCATCCACATGGTGGTGGTGAAGGGCGTAACAAAGGTATTCAACCTGTAAGCCCATGGGGTCAAAAAGCTAAAGGGTACAAGACACGTACCAATAAGCGTACGACTAAGATGATTATTCGCGACCGTCGCGTTAAGTAACAAGTAAAGGAATCTGACAATGCCTCGTTCTCTGAAAAAAGGCCCATTCGTCGATGCGCACTTGTTCGCTAAGGTTGAAGCGGCTATCGCGGCTAATAACCGTAAGCCGATCAAAACTTGGTCGCGTCGTTCGATGATCCTCCCGGATTTTGTTGGTTTAACAATTTCTGTACACAATGGCCGTAACCACGTTCCTGTGATCGTTTCTGAGCACATGGTTGGTCACAAGCTTGGTGAATTTGCACCAACTCGTACCTATCGCGGTCACGGTGTTGACAAGAAATCTAAACGTTAATGGGTGCTATGATGGAAGTAACTGCTAAATTACGCGGTGCCGCTATCTCGGCACAAAAAGCTCGTTTGGTTGCAGATCTTATCCGCGGCAAATCTGTTGCGCACGCTCTTAACATCCTTAACTTCAGCAACAAAAAAGCTGCAGTTCTAGTTAAGAAAGCGTTGGAATCTGCGATTGCAAACGCTGAACACAATAACAGTTTAGATGTAGACGACCTTAAAGTTTCTACGATCTACGTTGATGAAGGCATGAGCCTGAAACGTATTATGCCACGTGCTAAAGGCCGTGCAGATCGTATTACTAAGCGTACTTGTCACATCACCGTTAAGGTAGGGGTTTGATATGGGTCAGAAGGTTCATCCAATCGGTATCCGCCTAGGTGTTGTGAAACGTCATAACGCTAACTGGTATGCGAATCCGAAACAATACGCTGAATACTTGCTTAAAGATCTTCAAGTTCGTGAGTTTTTGATCAAAAAACTTAAAAACGCGATGATCAGCAACATTCTTATCGAACGCCCTACAGGCGCTGCTAAAGTAACTATTAGCACTGCTCGTCCAGGTATCGTAATCGGTAAAAAAGGCGAAGATATTGAGAAACTACAACGCGAATTGACATCTATCATGGGTGTTCCTGCGCAAGTAAGTATCAATGAAATTGATCGTCCAGACTTAGACGCGCGTCTAGTTGCTGAAGCTATCGCTTCTCAATTAGAAAAACGTGTAATGTTCCGTCGTGCTATGAAGCGTGCGGTACAAAACACAATGCGTGCTGGTGCTAAAGGTATCAAAGTAGAAGTTTCAGGCCGTTTAGGTGGTGCTGAGATTGCTCGTACTGAGTGGTATCGTGAAGGTCGTGTACCTCTACATACGCTTCGTGCAGATATCGACTATGCGACTATGCGTGCTGAGACTACTTACGGTACGATCGGTGTTAAAGTTTGGATCTTCCGTGGTGAGATCTTGGGCGGCATGAAACAAGTCATGAACCCAGCTCCAGCTGAAGAACGTCCAGCTAAACGCGGTCGTGGTCGTGGTGAAGGTCAAGAGCGTCGTGGTCGTCGCAATGATCGTTCTGCTGAAAAAGGAGAATAATCCATGTTGCAACCTAAGCGTACTAAATTCCGTAAAGTGCAGAAAGGCCGTAACACTGGTCTAGCACACCGCGGTAGCACAGTATCTTTCGGTACTATTGCACTTAAATCAGTTGAACGTGGTCAAATGACTGCGCGTCAAATTGAAGCAGCGCGTCGTACAATTAGCCGTCGTATTAAGCGTGGTGGTAAGATCTTTATCCGTGTATTCCCGGACAAACCGATTACTTCTAAGCCTCTTGAAGTGCGTATGGGTAAAGGTAAAGGTTCTGTGGAATATTGGGTTTGCCAAATCAAACCAGGTAAAGTCTTGTACGAAATTGATGGTGTTAACGAAGAATTGGCTCGCGAAGCGTTTACGCTTGCAGCAGCTAAACTTCCGTTTAAAACCGCTATCGTGACTCGGACGGTAATGTAATGAAAACTAAAGATCTACGTGAAAAGTCGGTAGAAGAGTTGACAGCTTTGCTTGATGAGCAACAGCTTAACCAATTCCGTCTTCGTATGGCGAAAGCAACTGGTCAATTGGGTAAATCGCATGAAGTTGCACTTACTCGTCAGACTATTGCTCGTATTAAGACCCTCCTTACCGAAAAACAGGGGAACGGACAATGAGTGATAAAACAGTCCGCACGTTAACTGGCAAAGTTGTAAGCGACAAGATGGATAAATCTATCGTTGTTCTTATTGAACGCCAAGTTCAACACCCGTTGTATGGCAAATTAATCCGCCGTTCAACAAAATTACATGCTCATGATGAGAACAACACAGCTAAAGCTGGTGATGTTGTAACCATTAAAGAAAGCCGCCCAATTTCTAAAACTAAGTCTTGGACTCTAGTTGAAGTTGTTGAAGCAGCTGCTGAGTAATTAACGTTCTTGTTGCATCATCGGTCAATTTCGAGTACTCTTTGAGCCTTTCGAAATTTCGACCGGTGTTGCTCGGTTTTGGAGTAGGGCAATGATTCAGACCGAAACTATGCTCGACGTAGCAGACAACAGTGGTGCACGCCGCGTACAATGTATTAAAGTACTTGGTGGCTCGCATCGTCGTTATGCTTCTGTTGGCGACATTATTAAAGTTACTGTAAAAGAAGCAATTCCACGCGCACGTGTTAAAAAAGGTGACGTGATGAATGCGGTTGTGGTTCGTACAAAATTCGGTATCCGTCGTGCAGACGGTTCAGTGATTCGTTTCGACGATAACGCTGCTGTTATTTTGAACAACAACAAAGCGCCGATTGCAACTCGTATTTTCGGACCAGTGACTCGTGAACTTCGTACTGAACAGTTCATGAAAATTATTTCATTGGCTCCTGAAGTTCTATAAGAGGCGATCATGGCTAAGATTAAAAAAGGCGATCAAGTAATTGTGATCGCAGGTAAAGAAAAAGGCAAACAGGGTACTGTTCTGTCTGTTTCTAATGACCGTGTTAAGGTTGAAGGCCTTAACTTGGTGAAGAAGCATCAGAAGCCGAACCGTGCTACAGGCGCTGAAGGTAGCGTTGTAACTCAGGAAGCTTCGCTTCATATTTCAAACGTGGCAGTTTTTAATGCTACAACCCAAAAGGCTGACCGTGTTGGTTACCAAGTGATTGATGGCGTGAAAACTCGCGTATTCAAATCAAATGGTGAATCAGTGGCGGTAGCGAAGTAATAGGTTGATATAGGCCATGGCCAGACTTAAAACACGTTACAACGACGAACTTAAAGCTCAATTACAAGAAGTATTGGGTGTTAAGAATGTGATGGAGATTCCTCGCATCACTAAAATCACGATCAACATGGGTGTTGGCGCAGCTGCTGCTGACAAAAAACTCCTTGATGGTGCTCTTTCAGATATGCAAGCTATCGCTGGTCAAAAACCAGTACTTACGTTAGCTCGTAAATCAATCGCTGGTTTTAAAATCCGTGATGGTTGGCCGATCGGTTGTAAAGTTACTTTACGCGGCGAACGTATGTACGAATTCTTGGACCGTTTGATCTCGATTGCGATCCCTCGTATCCGTGACTTCCGTGGTTTCTCTGCGAAATCATTCGACGGTCGTGGTAACTACTCAATGGGTCTTAAGGAGCAAATCATGTTCCCTGAAATCGATTTTGACAAGATTGATCGTATTCGTGGTATGGATATTACCATTACTACGACTGCTCGCACCGATGACGAAGGCCGTGCGCTTATGCGTGCATTCGGCTTCCCGTTCAAATAAGAGGTCGATATGGCTAAGAAAGGTATGATTAATCGCGAATTGAAACGCGAAGCTACTGTTGCTAAATACGCTGCAAAACGTGCTGAATTAAAAGCTGTTATTGCAAACGTAAATGCATCAGACGAAGAACGTTTCGAAGCGATGATGAAATTACAAGCATTACCACGTAATGCATCTCCAGTACGTCTACGTAACCGTTGTGGTTTAACTGGTCGTCCTCATGGTTACTTCCGTAAGTTCGGTTTAAGCCGTAACAAATTACGTGAAACAGTAATGCAAGGTGATGTACCTGGCGTTGTTAAGGCAAGCTGGTAAGGAGCACTATAGATGAGTATGCAAGATACCGTTGCCGACATGCTAACACGTGTTCGTAACGCACAAATGGCAAAGAAACAAACTGTTTCTATGCCTAATTCTAAGTTGAAGGTAGCAATTGCTAACTTACTTCAACAAGAAGGTTATATTTCAAACGTAGAAGTTGCGGATGCTGAAGGCAAACCAACTCTTACTTTGACTTTAAAGTATTTCGAAGGCAAACCAGTTATCGAAACTGTGAAGCGCGTAAGCCGTCCAGGTCTACGTCAGTATCGCGGTAAAGATGCACTTCCGAGCGTTAAGCAAGGTTTAGGTATTGCAATTGTTTCTACAAGCAAAGGCATCATGACTGATCGCGCTGCACGTGCTGCAGGCGTTGGTGGTGAAGTTATTGCTTTTGTTTCTTAATAGGTGATTCCTCATGTCTCGTGTGGCTAAAGCCCCAGTAACTGTACCTAACGGTGTAACAGTTACTCAGAACGGCCGGCAGGTCGAAGTGAAAGGCACTAAAGGTACATTGTCTTTCAACCTGCATGCGCTGGTCGAGCTTAAACAGGAAGACGGTATTCTAGCTATTGCTCCAGTACAAGAGTCGAAAGACGCTTGGATGCAAGCTGGTACTGCTCGCGCTGTGCTTAACAACCTTGTAAAAGGTGTTAGCGAAGGTTTCGAACGTAAGTTACAGCTTATCGGTGTTGGTTATAAAGCTGCGGTTAAAGGTGACGTTGTTCATCTTAACCTTGGTTTCTCTCACCCGATCGATTATGCACTTCCTGCAGGTGTAACTGCTGAAACTCCAACTGCAACTGAAATCATTCTTAAGTCTGCTGATAAAGCAGCTTTAGGACAGGTTGCTGCAGATATCCGTGGTTACCGTCCACCAGAGCCATATAAAGGCAAAGGTGTTCGTTATTCTGACGAAGTTGTACTTCGTAAAGAAGCTAAGAAGAAATAAGGCGCGAGGTTCTTATGAACGAAAAGAAACAATCCCGTTTGCGTCGTGCGAAAAGCACACGCTTGCACATCCGTGCATTGGGTGCGACTCGTTTGTGTGTAAACCGCACTCCGCGTCACATCTATGCTCAAGTTATCTCTGCAGATGGTGGCAAAGTATTAGCGCAAGCTTCTACTTTAGACGCTACTCTACGTGCGGGTACAACTGGTAACGTTGAAGCAGCTCAAAAAGTAGGTGCTTTAATCGCAGAACGCGCTAAAGCAGCTGGTGTTACTAAAGTTGCATTTGACCGTTCTGGTTTTAAATATCATGGTCGTATCAAAGCCTTGGCTGATGCTGCTCGTGAAAACGGCTTGGAGTTCTAATCATGGCTAAAGTTGAACAAAACGAAGGTCTTGTTGAAAAGCTGGTTGCCGTTGATCGTGTAGCCAAAGTTGTTAAGGGTGGTCGTATCTTCTCTTTCACAGCATTAACTGTTGTGGGTGATGGTAATGGTCGCGTAGGTTTTGGTCGTGGTAAAGCACGTGAAGTTCCAGCTGCTATCTCTAAAGCACTTGAAGCTGCTCGTCGCAATATGATTACTGTTGACCTTGTTGATGGTACGTTACAGCACCCAATTCATGCACGTCACGGCGCTAGCCGCGTATTCATGCAGCCTGCCTCTGAAGGTACAGGTGTAATTGCTGGTGGCGCTATGCGTGCAGTTCTAGAAGCTGTAGGCGTACGTAACGTGTTGACTAAATGCCGTGGTTCTACTAACGCTGCTAACGTAGTAAACGCAACTTTCAATGGTTTGCGTGATATGACTACTCCTGAAAAGGTTGCTGCGAAACGTGGTCTTTCAGTAGAACAAATTCAAGGGTAATCAATCATGAAAACGATTAAAGTTACCCAGACTAAATCTGCATCGCACCGCTTGAAAAATCACAAGCTTAGCCTGCAAGGTTTAGGTCTGCGTCGTATTGGTCATACTGTAGAAGTGTTAGACACACCTTCTAACCGTGGTATGATCAACCAAGTCTACTATATGGTTAGTGTAGAGGAATAAGCCATGACTCTGCGTTTAAATACAATTGCACCTGCAGAAGGTGCTAAACGTGATAACCTTCGTTTAGGCCGTGGTATCGGTTCTGGCGTTGGTAAGACCGGTGGCCGTGGTGTCAAAGGTCAAAACTCACGTAAGAGCGGTGGTACTCGTCCAGGTTTCGAAGGCGGTCAAACAGCACTTTACCGTCGTTTGCCTAAATTCGGCTTCACTAGCCAATTGGCTTTGAAAACTGCTGAAGTACGTTTATCTGAGCTTGCTAAAGTTGAAGGCGACATCGTGTCTCTTGAAACTTTAAAAGCTGCGAACGTTGTACGTAAAGACATGATCCGTGCTCGTATCGTACTTTCTGGTGAAATTACTCGTGCATTCACTGTTCAAGGTGTTGCATTGACTAAAGGCGCTAAAGCTGCTGTTGAAGCTGCTGGCGGCAAAGTCGAGGAGTAATCCCCAGTGTCTATGACTCCTAGTTCTTCAGGTCATGTCAACATGATGAAAGGCCAACCATTTCATGTGAAATACCGTGAAATTATTCGTCGAATGATGTTTCTCATTGGTGCGTTGTTGGTGTTTCGACTAGGAGCGCATATTCCAGTACCAGGCATCAATAATGCTGCGTTAGAAAACTTGTTTAATGCAAACCAAGGTACCATCCTTGGTTTGTTTAACATGTTTTCTGGTGGTGCATTAGAACGAATGTCTATTCTTGCTCTCGGGATCATGCCATACATCTCTGCGTCGATTATCGTGCAGTTGATGTCAACTGTGGTTCCTTCGCTGGAAGCTTTAAAGAAAGAAGGCGAGCAAGGCAAACGTAAAATTAATCAATACACACGACAAGGTACATTATTCTTAGCGCTGGTACAGGCGATAGGTATGTGTGCAGGCCTGATCAGTCAGGGGATTACCCTGAATACTGGTTTGGCTTTTTATGTTCCTGCAGTAACCTCACTGGTTGCGGGGACCATGTTCTTGATGTGGTTGGGTGAACAGATTACCGAGCGTGGGGTGGGAAATGGTATTTCCATGATCATCTTCGCGGGTATTGTTGCCGGATTGCCTAATCTGATTATGCAATCTTTCTCCTCTGTAGATAATGGCCAGACCAGCCTGATTGGCTTGGTAATTTTTGGTTTGTTATCTCTGGGTGTTTTGGCAGCGATCGTGTTTATTGAGAAAGCGCAGCGTCGTATTCCGGTAAACTATGCTCAAAAACAACAAGGTCGTCGTGTATTTACTGCACAGCAGACACATTTGCCATTAAAAATTAATATGGCGGGTGTGATTCCGGCAATTTTTGCCAGCTCATTACTTTTGTTCCCTGCGAGCTTAGGGCAGTGGGTGGGTAGTGCAGATCCAAATGCTGGATTTATTAAGCGTAGCCTGCAAGATGTAGCATTGGTATTGTCGCCTGGTCAGCCGTTGTATTTGGTGCTCTTTGGTGCGTTAATTATCTTTTTCTGTTACTTCTATACAGCACTGGTATTTAGTCCTAAAGAAGTGTCAGAGAACTTGAAACGCAGCGGAGCTTACGTGCCTGGTATACGTCCAGGTGAGCAAACTGCTCGTTACTTAGATCATATTCTCAATCGTTTGACCTTTATTGGCGCGATTTACATCGCAGTCATTTGTTTGATGCCGATGGTATTGCAAAGTTCATTTGGTATTCCATTCTATTTGGGTGGTACCTCTTTGCTGATTGTTGTGGTGGTAGTGATGGACTTTATGGCTCAGCTGCAATCACACCTCACTTCGCACCAATACGATAATCAAACGTTAATGAGAAAAACGACTGCTCATCCTAAGGGATAAGCGCACTTGAGGTTTCATCATGAAAGTACAAGCTTCTGTTAAGAAAATTTGTGGTAGCTGTAAAGTTATCCGTCGTAATGGGGTTATCCGCGTAATTTGTAGCGCAGAACCTCGTCATAAGCAGCGTCAAGGTTAATCTGATTAAGACCTGTTGATTTCTGTAGGCGAATTAGGTTATTATCCGCCCCTCAAGATTTTTGTGGGGCGGTTGATTATCTACTGCCTTTTTGGAGAAAATTGAATGGCTCGTATTGCCGGTGTAAACATTCCGGATAACAAGCACGCTGTTATCTCTCTAACGTATATCTTTGGTATTGGTCGCCATACTTCAAAAGCTATCTTAGCTGCTGCTGGTATTACTCCAACTACTAAGATCCGTGAATTAGATGACGCTCAGCTTGATGCGATTCGTGCAGAAGTTGCTAAGGTTCCGACCGAAGGTGATTTACGTCGCGAAATTTCCATGAACATTAAACGTTTAATGGATTTAGGCTGCTACCGCGGTCTTCGTCATCGTCGCAGCTTGCCTGTCCGCGGTCAACGCACCAAAACTAACGCTCGTACCCGTAAAGGTCCGCGCAAACCTATTAAGAAATAAGATTTCTGGAAGCTAAAAGATGGCTAAAGATACTCGCGCACGCAAGAAGGTCACTCGTACCGTCTCTGAAGGTGTCGCACACATTCACGCTTCTTTTAATAACACCATTGTGACTATTACCGATCGTCAAGGTAATGCACTGGCTTGGGCCACTTCAGGTGGACAAGGCTTCCGTGGATCACGTAAATCAACTCCGTTCGCTGCTCAGGTAGCTGCTGAAGTTGCTGGTAAAGCTGCTTTAGACTACGGTTTGAAAAACTTGGACGTCCTTGTAAAAGGTCCTGGTCCTGGTCGTGAATCTGCGGTTCGTGCTTTAGGTGCAGTGGGTTATAAAATTAACAGCATTACCGATGTGACGCCAATCCCGCACAACGGTTGCCGTCCACCTAAAAAACGTCGCGTGTAAGGAGAAACATTCATGGCTCGTTATATTGGTCCAAAATGCAAACTCTCTCGTCGCGAAGGGACAGACCTGCAACTTAAATCAGGCGTTAAACCGTTTGATGTTAAGACAAAAAAACATGCGAAAGTTCCTGGCCAACACGGCGGGGCTCGTGGTGGTAAACAATCTGAGTACTCACTACAATTACGTGAAAAACAAAAAGTACGTCGCATGTACGGTGTTTTAGAGCGTCAATTTAGTAACTACTATAAAGAAGCTGCTCGTGTTAAAGGCGCAACTGGTGAAAACCTGTTGAAGCTACTTGAAAGCCGTCTTGATAACGTTGTTTATCGTATGGGTTTCGGTTCTACTCGTGCAGAAGCTCGTCAGTTAGTATCTCACCGTAGCATCACTTTGAATGGCCGTCGTGTTAACATTGCGTCTATCCAAGTTAAAGCGGGTGATGTGATCGCAGTTCACGAAGGCGCTAAGCAACAATTACGTATCAAAAACGCAATTGAATTAGCTACTCAACGTGGCATGCCTTCTTGGATGGAAATTGACCATTCTAAATTAGAAGGTACGTTCAAAGCTGCACCGGATCGTTCTGATTTACCTGCTGAAATCAACGAAAGCTTGATTGTAGAATTGTATTCTAAATAATCCTTGAGGAAGCAATATGACGCGTACTGCAAATGAGTTTCTAACTCCGCAAGCGATCAAGGTCGAAGCGGCAAGCGGGACCTCGGCAAAAGTTATTCTAGAACCATTAGAGCGTGGCTTTGGTCATACTCTTGGTAATGCTTTACGTCGCATCCTTCTTTCTTCTCTACCTGGCGCAGCTGTGGTAGAAGTTGAGATTGAAGGGGTCGAGCACGAGTACAGTACTTTGGAAGGCTTGCAGCAGGACATCGTCGAGCTCTTGCTGAACCTAAAAGGATTGTCGATTAAGCTGTTCGATCAAAATGAAGCTTATTTAACATTAGAGAAACAAGGTGCAGGCGACGTAACTGCGGCTGACCTTCGTTTACCTCATAATGTTGAAGTGGTTAACCCTGAACATTTGATCGGTACTTTAAGTGCCTCAGGCTCATTGAAAATGCGTCTGAAAGTGGCTCAAGGTCGTGGCTACGAGACTTCTGATTCACGCTTCCCTGAAGGCGAAACTCGCCCAGTGGGTCGCTTGCAGTTAGATGCGTCTTACAGCCCAATCAAACGTGTTTCATACACCGTGGAAAACGCGCGTGTAGAACAACGTACTGACCTTGATAAACTGATCATTGATCTTGAAACTAACGGTACTGTAGATCCTGAAGAAGCGATCCGCAAAGCTGCAACTATTTTGCAGCAACAAATTGCGATCTTCGTTGACCTTCAGAAAGATCAAGCACCTGTTGCTCAAGAGCCTCGTGAAGAAGTTGACCCAATCTTGCTTCGCCCAGTAGATGATCTAGAGCTAACTGTTCGTTCTGCTAACTGTTTGAAAGCAGAAAACATTTACTACATTGGTGATCTTGTACAGCGTACCGAAGTTGAGTTGCTTAAAACTCCTAACTTGGGTAAAAAATCGCTTACTGAGATCAAAGATGTTCTGGCTTCTAAAGGCTTACAACTCGGCATGCGTTTAGAGAACTGGCCACCGGCTAGTCTCCGTATGGACGATCGTTTCGCCTATCGTAGCCGTTAATTAAGTAGGACTATCACCATGCGTCATCGTAATAGTGGTGTGAAATTAGGCCGTACAAGCAGTCATCGTAAAGCGATGTTCCAAAACATGGCTAACTCTTTGTTCGAGCACGAGTTGATCAAAACAACTGTGCCTAAAGCAAAAGAGTTACGTCGTGTAGCTGAGCCTTTAATCACTTTAGCTAAAAACGATACAGTAGCAAACCGTCGTTTGGCGTTTGCTCGTACTCGTTCAGCAGCAACTGTTGGTAAATTATTTACCGTTCTTGGCCCTCGTTACAAAGAGCGTAACGGCGGTTATCTACGTGTTCTTAAAGCGGGCTTCCGTGCAGGTGATGCTGCACCGATGGCTTACGTTGAGCTAGTAGATCGCGAAGTTAACTAATTTCGTGAAGAATAACGTAAGTTGTTCGAAAAGGTCGGTTGAATAAACCGGCCTTTTTTAATGCCTGTATATTTTAATTTAAAGTGATTGAGTTCAACATAACTGATCTGGCCTGAAAAGATAAAAAAATAGTGGCTTTTTAATGAACTTGACATTGTGTATTGTCAGTTTTGTGATTTAATAAAAACAGATAGCATCGCTTAGGTAAAAGAACAACATGGAAAAGCAGGTAGATATTTTAATTGTGGGTGCAGGGATCTCGGGGATTGGTCTAGCAGCACATCTTTCTAAACATTGTCCGCAACGCTCTTTTGAGATTATTGAACGCCGCGAAAGTATTGGTGGAACTTGGGATCTGTTTAAATATCCGGGAATCCGTTCTGATTCGGATATGTCGACTTTTGGTTTTAATTTCAAACCCTGGAAGAAAGAAAGCGTGCTTGCCGATGGCGCATCCATCAAAAATTATCTGGCTGAAGTGGTAGAAGAGTTTAAACTTCAGCCAAAAACCCATTTCCAGCATCGGGTTCTGAGTGCTAATTATGATTCTGCCACCTGCAAATGGTCAGTAGAGATTGTGGACGCACAGGGTAAGACGCAGATCTGGATCGCCAACTTTATACTGGGTTGTACCGGTTATTATAATTATGATCAGGGTTTTCAGCCGGAGTTTCCAAATCAAACTGCATTCAAAGGTGAGTTTATTCATCCGCAACATTGGCCGGAAAATTTAAACTATAAAGGCAAAAAGGTGGTCATTATTGGTAGTGGTGCGACCGCGATTACCTTGGTTCCTGCGATGGTCAAAGGTGGAGCAGGTCATGTGACCATGTTGCAGCGTTCACCGACTTATATTGCCTCTGTGCCTTCGGTCGATTTTATTTATTCAAAAATGCGTAAATATCTGCCTGAGGAGGTCGCCTACAAGCTGACACGTGCGCGTAATATCGGCATGCAGCGCGGGATTTATGCTTTGGCACAGAAACAGCCAAAATTATTAAAATCACTTTTGCTTAAATCGGTGCAATTCCAGCTGAAAGGTAAAGTGGACATGAAGCACTTTACCCCGAATTATGAACCTTGGGATCAGCGTCTCTGTGTGGTGCCGGATGGGGATCTGTTTGAAATTTTACGTGAAGGGCAGGCATCGGTTGCAACGGATCAGATAGAAACCTTGACCGAAACTGGAATTCAGCTGAAATCAGGTCAACATCTGGATGCTGATATTATTGTTTCTGCAACGGGTCTGAATATTCAAATCCTCGGCGGGATTCAGGCGACGATGGATGGTCAGCCTATCGATACCTCACAGCATATGCTGTATAGAGGCATCATGGTCAGTGATATACCAAATATGGCGCTGATTATTGGCTATATTAATGCCTCCTGGACACTTAAAGTCGATATTGCAGCTGAGTATATTTGCCGTTTGTTGAACTATATGGATCAGCAAGGTTATGCGCAGGTGATTCCTCAGGGAGATCAGAGCGAATTGCTTCAGGATACCGTCATGGGTAGTCTCAGTTCGGGTTATATTGCCCGTGCTGCGGATGTGATGCCAAAGCAGGGTAAACATGCTCCGTGGAAAGTCAGCAATAATTATCTCGCAGACCGCAAGGAACTCAAACAGGCTTCCTTTGAAGATGGGGTGCTGAAATTTAGAAAAAACAGCAATGCTTTAAAGCATAAACCGCGTCTGGTTTCTTAAAGTTATATTTTTGCATACAGAAAAAGGAGTCCTAAGAGACTCCTTTTTTATGAATCCATTTTAAAGTGAACGGGCGATGAGTTCTTTCATGATTTCATTGGTACCCGCATAAATCCGATTGGCACGGTTGTCGATATAGGCACGGGCAATCGGATATTCCAGCATATAACCATAGCCGCCATGCAATTGCAGACATTCATCTACGACTTTGCTGTACATTTCTGAAATCTTGTATTTGGCCGCAGCAGCGGCATCTACGCCCAGTTCGTGATTGAGTTGCAGCTGCATACAGCGATCCAGATAAGTGCGGCACACATCGATCTCGGTACGTAGTTCTGCCAGTTTAAAACGGGTATTTTGAAAATGGCTGATGCTCTTGCCAAATGCCTGACGTTCCTTGGTATATTTCACTGTATGGGCAAAAGCGGCTTCAGCGCCTGCCTGACAGATAATCGCCACAATCAGGCGTTCCCAAGCCAGTTCTTTCATCAGCATCATAAAGCCCATGCCTTCCAGACCGAGCAGGTTTTCTGTGGGTACCCGAACATTGTCAAAGAAGAGTTCGCAGGTATCCTGACCTTTCATGCCAATTTTATTCAGCGGCTTGCCTTTACTAAATCCGGCACGCTCTGCTTCGACCATAATCAATGAAAGATTGGCTGAACCTTTGTCATTATTGCCGGTTTTACAGACCACAATCGCCATGTCACAGAGATAGCCATTGGTAATAAAGATTTTGGAACCACTAATCACATAGTCATCGCCATCGAGTACTGCCGAGGTACGCACTGCTTGCAGGTCAGAGCCAGTTCCCGGTTCGGTCATGGCAATCGCGGTGACGACCTCTCCAGACGCCATTTTCGGTAACCATTGTTGTTTTTGAGCTTCATTACCAAAATTCAGCAGATAATTGGCAACAATATCTGAATGCAATGAAAATCCAGTCGCTGAATCTCCGGCATAGGCCTGTTCCTCAATCAAAATCATGCTATACAGCCGGTCTACGCCAGAGCCGCCATATTCTTCGGGCATGGTAGCGCAGAGCAATCCAAGCTCACCGGCTTTATTCCACAGCTCTCGATCTACATGCTGTTGACTTTCATAACGCTCGGTATATGGAATGACTTCTTTCTCATAAAATTTACTTACCGTCTCGCGAAAAGCCTCATGTCCGGTAGTAAAGAGTTGGCGCGGCAGCATCGGGGCAAGTGGACGAATGGCTGCAGATTGCATCTTGTTATTCCTTATTTTGATCTGTTTGGTTTAAAGTTAGGCCAAGCCAGGATCGGCAGCAATGAGCGAAATGTTCAAATGAGCTAAATCTGCTGATGCTTTTGGTCATTTCTCTGAAATCCCTCGAAATTCAGCAGGCGCTTCAGGTAAACTGTCCGGGTTTATAACGAGTTGGGGAAATTCGATGACTGATGACATCAGCTTAGAAGAGCGCAAAGTGATTTATCGTGCGCGTCGTGGTCTAAAAGAACTGGATGTATATTTTGATCCCTACGTAAAAAACCATTACCTGAATGCTGAGCCTTTCGAAAAACAGATGTTTGCAGAACTGGTTGAGCAGGAAGACCCGGATTTGCTGGACTGGTTTATGGAAGTGTCTGAGCCGCCGCGTCCTGAACTAAAAGATTTTATCAAGAAGCTTAAATTTTACGTTCATGGATAATCGTTGCTTCAAGCTGAAACGCAGTCTGTGTGCATTGGCGTTTCAGCTTTTTATTTTTGCACTGCTGATGTATCTGTTGTATCAGTTATTACCGATTGCACTTTGGGCAGTGTGCGCTGTCATAGGCCTGGTGATTTATCAGCTGTTTTACCGCAAGACACCACAGATTGAACAGTTTGAATATCTGGATGGACGTGAATGGTCATTGACCGCTAAAGCACGATCAACCCGTCGGGTATGTATTAGTCACGTGATTGATCATCAGGCGTATATTGTGGTGTATTTCCAGCATGCCAAGGCGCGACCTCTGCTGATCTGGTGTGATCAATTGCCCTTCAAACAATGGAAGTCCTTAAAATTATTGACTAAATTAATTTAGTTGTAAGACAAATACATTTTAATGATTTGATTAAAATGCACATAAAACAAATATTTAGATCAACTTCCTATTTTTATTGTCAGACAAAAATTACGGTTAATCTATGACTTAGAGAAATTGTCTGACAATTTATTCCCTATGTTTTATTTTTAGCCTGTACATTTAACTCACCAACAGCAACTACGGGATACCTTACTGGAATTTCCAGTGTGGATGTTTCTGATCGTAGCGATTGTTTTGGCTCTGGTAATCGGACGACTCGGGACGGTACTGAAGGATAAATTTTCATCTTAATCAAGCAGGGTTTTATCATTTTTCTGCTTGTACAGTTAATAAGTAGCATGTGCTGAACCGTCGCAATGCTACTTTTTTTTGCCCAAAATTTGGGATTCTCCTAAATACAGTCAATTGCAGCGCGGCCATTTAATGGCAAAGTGTCTCGTCTAAATTAGAGTAAATACTCTTTTATTCACAAAATGCTTCTGATATCTTTAGCAGAAAGATGGACATAATCACAATTATAGAGGACAGGAAAATGTCAGGCGTCCGTAAAATATGCCAAGGTATGGCGACCATTGCAATAACAACAACAGTTTTGACAGGGTGTTCTCAGGTCATTAAAACCGGTGCCAATGTTGCACTGGGTTTCACCGAAAACCATATTGTCCCGCCGATTTTAGCGATGGATGATGCTGAAATGGTGTGTAATTCAGGGAATTCTTTAACGCCGGCCATTATGGCGACCAAAGAAATGGGGGCGGATCCAACGCGGGTGGCCGTGCTGATGTATTCGGCTGCCGGTATTTGTGCCGAGCAAAAAGCGCTGGAAGCCGAGTTACGCTATTTACGTGCTTCAAAAACCAATCAGGTGGCAGAAGCCCAAGATGCCCGAATCGAGCAGAAGCGCTGGGCAGCACTGGCGGCACAGCGTCAATATACTGGTTATCAGCTGTTCCAGAGCCGTTATGAAAAGAAATATCAAAAAGCCCTGGGTGAAGAATGCCCACGCATGAACAGTGATATCGAGCAAACGGTTTATCTGTTGGGTATGCTCAGTGGCTTGCAGGCCATGACCAATGATATTAACTCGGGTGGTGCAGTGCATGTACCGAAAGATATTGCTGCCGTGGTCGAGCGTGGCATGGTGTGTCTGGATAACGCGAAATTTTGGGGTGCGCCGAATGCCACCCGTGCGGTGATCTGGACTTTGTTGCCAGGCGCAGGGGAAGGCAAGCCTGACCCTTACCAAACATTAAAACAATCTACACAAATTGGCGAGCAAAAAGGTGTACGTTTATCTCATGCCTTGTATGCCGTAGCGGCTCAGGCCAGTGGGGATGATGCCAAAGTCCGGGATGCCTTAAAAACCTTTGCTCAGGCACGTACCGAGGAAAAACCGGTGAATCCGCAATTCAAGCTGATCGACAGCATGGCTGCAATTATGGTCAGTGGCATATCGGATCGTTACTGGACAGAAAATACCGGTATACGCAGTGGCGATGATGGCATGCAACGTTTCTGGGATGAATCCGACAGTTCTTCCGAGCTCGATGATCTGTTCAGTGCGGATCTGTAATGCAGATACTATACATGAATCTTCAGGGATGAAGTCAAATTAGATGGTCAGGGAGGACAATAGGCCGATGCTAGATCAACATTTTCGACGAAAAATTATTTTTCTAGCGGCTTTTGTCTCTCTCTCTGCATGTCTGCAAATTTTTCAGGATTATTTCATCTATTGGCAAGAGAGCCTGCTGGGTGAATTCTGGCGACTCTGGACAGCGCACTGGGTGCATGTGGGCTGGCTTCATTATTTCCTGAACATTCTTGCCTTTCTCTGTTTGCCTTTCATTTTTCCACGCGCCACCGTCTGGCATTTCTGTGCCATTTTACTGATCTTGCCACCGTTGATCAGTTTAAGTTTTTATTTTTTCTTACCCAATATTGAAGCCTATGCCGGCTTGTCAGGCGTACTGCATGGCGCCTACGTAGCAGTGGCCTGTGTGCATTTGCTGTATAAGCGGGAACGCGGTTTTGCGGCGCTGGTGTTGTTTTTGATCTTTGCCAAACTGGTCTGGGAAAACACCATTGGCAATGTCGGGACGACGCAGCTGATCGGTAGTCCGGTTTTGGTTGAGGCACATTTACTTGGTGTGATTTGGGGCGTTATTCTGGCGCTGATCTATATCGTGAGCAATTATTTTCGGGATAATTAAAGTGCAGAGATAAATCATTTTCTTGGCAGAAAATACAAAAAGAAAATATAAATTGTCATTTTTATTGTGCCAATTTTCATGCAAAGTCAAAACATAGAATAAAGATCCTGACCTTTGAAAAGGAATTTTCGGGGCAGAAGGGAAGATCGGCGTCCTAGACCAAGCATCAGGCCGCTAAAATAAAAATAGGAATACACATGCAAAATGATGATCAAAACAGATCAGGATTAGGTCTGTTGCGTTATATATGGACAGAGTGGATCTCGACCTTCGTCGTGCTGGTTTTACTTTTGCTCACTTTGATTATTGGCACCGGGGAAATGATTCACGGCCAGTTGCTGCGTATGGGCGAGCGTATTTACGGCAATCCGGCAACCGCAATGCAATATTCATTTCTAAGGGCTGAACCGACGCGTCCACAATGTGAACGCAATATCAATGTTGATCAGCGTGTTCAGCAGCAGATGAAAGCCGATGCAGCCGATGAATATGCTGATTTCTTCGGGGTGCGTTCGGAAGCGGATGTCCGTGCTGCGGTGTTACAGGCACAGCAGGTCTGTGAAGAATCCTACCTGTTCTATGATAAAGCCATTCAACATGTGGAAGCTCATCCAAGTATTCGGGCTTATCGGACGTTTGAAACCTCTTTCTTTGGTATCTTCAAGTTTGGTACAGAAAACCGGGCTTTGCTCTTGGTTATCATGGTGGTCTTTGCTGCGATCAGTGCCACCCTAAAAACTCATCATATTGGTTTACGTAGCCCGAGCACACGTATCGACTTTAAAGTTTATTCGGTCGCCATGCTGGTTGCTAATGCTTTCCTGGCATTTTCATCCTATAGCCAATATCAGTCCGTATTGAACTCGGGCGTGCCGATGGGAGAGATGAAATACATCTACTGGTTGTGGATGATTCTGTTCAGCACCCTCACATTGATCAGCTTGTATCAGGTGATCAAACAACCAAAACCAACGCGTGAGGGCGGCAGTTTTGGTCTGGCCTTTCTGAGTGTACCGCTATATGCCTATATGGCCATTACGACCGGAATAAATTTCACTTTCTTTATGGACTATCCAATGGGACAGGGGATTTACCTCGGTCAATTGGTAGAGTTTTCTAGTATCTTCCTGAATCTGGCCTTGTTTATCTGGGCCGGTATGTTGCTGAAACAGACCCGTGTCGTGGACATGTTCCTGAACATTCTGCGTCCCTGGAATTTGGCACCTGAAACCCTGACCTGGCTAATCTTGCTGGCAGCTGCATTACCGACTGCCTATACCGGAGCATCAGGGATTTTTGTAATTGCCGCAGGTGCGATTATTTATAAGGAAGTCTGGAATGCGGGTGGACGCCGTCAGTTTGCACTGGCAGCCACCGCAATGTCCGGCTCAATGGGCGTAGTCTTACGTCCTTGCTTGCTGATTGTCGTCGTGGCATCACTCAATAAAGAAGTGACCACCGACTTGCTCTATCACTACGGGATTTATGTCTTCCTGCTCAGCTCGACTTTATTCCTGGTAATTTCCCTGTTCTTTGCAGAAAACAAATTCCGCATTGCTGCGCCTACTGTGGCTGCTCCTCAATCCGGTCGTGCCTTCATGGCGATTATTCCATATATCGTGATTTTCATTCTGATCTGGTTATTCTATAAATATGCCTTGTCGACTGACCTGAATGAATTTACCGCACCGGTGATGATGCCAGTCATTCTGCTGATGATTGTCCTGTTCGATAAGTTACGCCATGAACCTGCGCCGTTGCCGGCAGTGGGGCATTGGGATGAAACCTTGACCGCAACTTTAAACTCAAGATCGACACCTGAACTGGCGACAGCCGGTGCCGCGGCCAATGCAGAATATCGTGAAGCTGAACATAGCGAACAACCAGGCAAAGAGCTGGTTGTTGATCATGCTGTGCAGCGTTCAAAAGCGACTGAAATTTTGCGTCATGTCGGTTTCTGGAAGTCCATGCATATTTCGACCAGTGAGACCGTGGGACATATTGGTGCTCTGGTCATCCTGATGGCACTTTCGGTGAGTGTCGGTGGCTTGCTAGAACGTATGGAAATTATGGAAGCCTTCCCGACCGATATCAGTAGTACCATTCTGGTGATTTCACTGATTGTCGGCTTAATGATTTTTGTCGGGATGATCATGGATCCATTCGGTGCGGTGATTCTGATCTCGGCGACCGTGGCTCCAGTGGCCTATCAATACGGCATTCATCCAGTACATTTCTGGATGATTACCCTGATTGGTTTTGAGCTGGGTTATGTGACGCCACCGGTTGCGCTGAATCATCTGCTGGCCAGACAGTCGATTGGCGATGCCGAAGTGGCCGAGGCGGATGCAGAAGTACGACACTTGTCTTTCTACTACCGTTATGAACGCTGGATTTTGCCGGTGATAGTATTGCTGCCTGCGATGCTGATCATTGCCTATGTGCCTTATATCTTTAAGCTGTTCGGCTGGTATCAATAAGAGAAATACAATAAAAAAGCACCTACGGGTGCTTTTTTATTGTATTTAATTTGAATTCTTTGATCAGATCTTCGATGAATTCAAGCGCTTTTGCAGGATCGGACTACACAGTAGAATCGCACAGAAAATCAGCCCCAGCCCAATCAGGCTATAAAGGTCTGGAACTTCCTGCCAGAACAGAAAGCCCCACATGCCGGCAAAGAAAATCGCCACATAGTTGACCGGTCCAATCTGTCCTGCCGGAGCCAGCTTGTAGGCATTTGACATAAATAGTTGGCTGAAATTGGCCAGGATGCCGGCAGTAATCAGATAGCTGAGTTCTGTCAGAGTATAAGGCCGCCATAGCCAGAACATCGGAATCACTGAAATCAGGGTGCCAATAAAGCAGAAATAAAATACAATTTTTTCCGGAGACTCGGTTTTAGTCAGTGCCCGAACCGTGACAAATGCCATCGCCGCTAGAAAACTCGCACTCAAACCAATGACCGACATCAGGTTAATTAAACCCGAATCCGGTTTGGCAACACAGAGTACCCCGATGAAACCAATTGCAGCGGCGACTAACATGCTTGCTGTTATTTTTTCCTTGAGAAATAGCCAGGCAATCAAAGGAATAAAAATCGGAGAAGAGTAGGTGAAGACCATGGCATTGGAGAGTTTTAAATGGGCAATGGCATAGAAAAAGCCGTACATGGCAGTCAGTCCGACCACTGCGCGCCAGGTGTGCATCCATAGTTTTTCAGTTTTGAAAAAACCAATGCCTTTATTGAAAATGAAGGGCAGGAAAATAAACAGCCCGACAAAATTGCGAAAGAAGACCACGGTGGCGTTATCAACCGTTGCTGAGGCATAACGGATACACACGCCCATGACTGAAAAGAGAAAAGCAGAGCAGGTCAGTAACAGAATGGCTTTAAGCAGATGCGGAGCGGCTGGGGCAGACATGGAAACAACTGAGCTAGAAGATCTGACGATATTCTAGCTGAAATGCTGCCGAGATTTACTGGCTTTGAGCAAGTTGTGCTTCAAGTAACTTGATCTGTTCCTCTTTCAGTTGGATCAACTGGTCGGCATCGCTATGCTGCGCATCCAGTGTGGCTTTTTGTTCATTGAGCTGAACTTGGATGTCATCTAATTTAGCCACTTCTTCTTTGGCCAAACTGGCATTCTCCGGCACCGGTGCATCTAACAGCTGATCTGATACCAGTGCTTTAGTTTCGATCGCCTCAGCTGCTTTCGCTGCAGCCGTATCTTCTTCAGTTTTCGCCGCAGGTTTTGCTGCCGGAACAGCCACGATATCTTCCTGATGCATGCGTTCCGCTTCACCGGAAGAGGCATTCAACCACTGATATAGCAATACCAATGCAACGACAGTAACTAAAGCCCCCATAATCCCCATTAAAAGTTTGGGGTTATTTCTTTGTTCTACTGACATAGCTTGAACCTTGATTTTTATTTTACTGAACGAGGTTTAAACTGAATCACGCCAACTTCATCTGGAACAGCTGGTGTTTCTGGTTGATCAACATGTGTGGGACGATTTTCTTCATAACCACATTCAATACATTCGATCCATTCATCTTCACCAGAGGTCAGCATGACGACGCGATCTAACGCCTGACATTTTGGACATTTTGCGCCTGCAATGAAACGACGTTTAATGGTCATCATACTCACCTTGTGATCAACTTAAAAAGCTAGTTTAAGCGTTTTTAGAGGGGTTCGTCCAACCTTGATGACGCAGCAACGCATCTATTTTTGGCTCGCGTCCGCGGAAATTGATAAATGCGTCAAGTGCTGTGTCTCTTCCGCCAACTGCGAGGATATTTTCCCGAAACTGCTTTCCGGTAGTGGTATTAAAAATACCTTCATCTTCAAAGCGGTCGAAGGCATCACTGGCCAAAACTTCGGCCCATTTATAGGAATAATATCCTGCTGCATAACCACCGGCAAAAATGTGACTGAAGCTGTGCTGGAAACGGTTATAGTCAGTGGTCGGTAGGACCGCATACTTTTCACGGATCTCATTCAGAGTAGCCTGAACCTGTGTTGCATTTAAAGCCGGATTGGCACGGTGAATCCTCAGGTCAAACAGGGCAAATTCAAGCTGACGCAGGGTTTGCATGCCAGACTGGAAGAAACGTGCATCGAGCAAGGCCTTGAGCAGTTCAGCCGGCAAAGATTCTTGAGTTTCGATGTGCTCGCTGAGCAGATCCAGACTTTCCTGATCCCATGCCCAGAATTCCATAAACTGGCTTGGCAGCTCAACGGCATCCCAAGCCACGCCATGGGTACCTGCTACCGCAATATTGTCCACTTCTGTCAGCATATGATGCAGGCCATGGCCAAATTCATGGAACAGTGTAATCACTTCATCATGGGTCAGGAGTGCAGGGCGATTGCCTACAGGTGGGGTAAAGTTACCGACCATATAGCAAATCGGTTTTTGCAGGCCATCACTGGTCTGCATACGGGAACGGAAACCACTCATCCAGGCACCGCCACGTTTGCCTTGGCGTGCATACAGGTCAAAATAGAAGCCGCCAATCACCTGACCTTGATCTTCCAGTTCAAAATAACGTGCATCCGGATGCCATACAGGCGCTTCGCGTTCAATGACTTGAATGCCATACAGGCGATTGACAATATTGAACAGGCCTTGCAGAATTTTCGGTGCAGGGAAGTAAGGTTTAAGCGCTTCCTGTGACAAATTAAATTGCTGCATTTTTAGCTTTTCAGAATAATAGCCGCTGTCCCACGGTTGCAGATCACGGATGCCATCTTCAGCGGCAATCGCTTTCAGTTCAGCGATTTCTTGCTCTGCCGGTGCGCGGGCATGCTCTGCCAGAGCACGCAAGAACTCGTCTACAACCTCTACACTCGGTGCCATTTTGCTGGCTAAGGACAATTCCGCATAATTATTAAAGCCAAGCAGTTTTGCCATTTCCAGACGCAGACTCAGGATTTCTTCGATCAATGCAGTATTGTCAAACTCGCTCTGTTCAGCCTGATCTGACGCACGCGTGGTATAGGCTTTATACAGTTCTTCACGCAGAGGACGATTTTCTGAGTGGGTCATGATCGCCAGATAAGACGGGAAATCCAGCGTAGCCACCGGTTGATCCAGCTCGCGTTGCTGACCATATTGTTTTAACAGCTCAATATTACTCGAAGATAGACCCGCTAACTCATCTTCATTCAGCGGTCTGAAATAGGCTTGAGTCGCATCTAGCACATGGTTGGAGAAGTCGGAAGATAATTGGGATAGACGTGCAGAAATTTCCGCATAACGTTTTTTCGCCTCACCCTTTAATGCTACCCCAGATAATTTAAAGTCACGTAAGGCCAGTTTAATTGCGCTTTGCTGTGCTGCCGGGAGTTCATTATAAATCGACGCATCGTAAATATGCTGATAGGTTTGATACAGCGCCGTATGTTGACCCAGTTGCGTATAGTATTCGCTAAGACCCGGTAAGAGTGCTTGATAGACATCACGGGTTTCGGCATTGTTCATGACGGCATTTAAATGCGACAGGATGCCCCAAGACTCACTCATATTATTTTCAAGCGTGTCGACATGTTCCAGTGTAGTTAGCTGCTCCTGTACTGAAGTAGGTGTTTCGGTGAGTTCATTCAGGAACTTTTGCCCTTCAGCGATACAGCTTTCAATTTTTTGTTTTAGCTCAGCCAGCGTAATCTGATCAAATTGTGGAACAGGCAAAGTTGCCTTTTCTAAAGTCATGTCGGTCTGCCGATTTATTTCCTATGATAAATCTAGATGTAGGGGTTATGAGCTAGGAAATCAAGCTATCTACAGTTTTTTCTCGATCTTTTGATTTAAGGTTATTAATGATTTATTGATATTTTTTAATTGTTCTAATAATCCTCCATTGGATGCTGGAAGTGATTCTAATTCATTTATATCAATTGTAGAGATGTCAGTGATTTTTGTTTTCCAAAGATTCAAAGGGTGTTTATACAAATATGTAATAGTGAATGTTATAGGGGAATTATCTAATGAATCTTTTAAGCCCCCATATTTCCCCCAATCGTATATATAGCTCTGATTGGGTGGGAATACTTTGACTCCATTTTTAAAAATTCCAGTTTCAAAATATTGTTTTTCAGAATTTAATTTTTCAATTCCAAATGCTGCACGAGGGATTAGTCGATCACTAGATATTTTCACATTATGAGCGATGGATTTTCCAATATTTTTAACATGAAGTTGGATTACGGATTCTTTCCCATAATGAGGCGTAGCAAAAATAATAATTTGTGGTTGCTGATCGGATTTAAATACTGCGTAGGTTACGAGCAGAGCCATAAGAGAAATGATTAATGTTAGAATATTAATAACTTCCAATTTATAATTCCTTTTTATTTCTAATTAGTATCTTGATTATAAATAAAAAAGAGCGCCGTAGCACTCTCTTTTTGATCATCAAAAATTATTCAGTCTTGGCTTTTGCATTCGACTTTTTCTTTTTGACCTTGGCCTTTTTCTTTACTTTATCTTTAACCTTTGCTTCAGACTTTCCTGCAGATGGTTTAGCAGACTTTTTACCGTAAGAGCTGGGTTTTCCTTTTCCTTTTTTGCGTCGTATGGGCTGTTCTCCATCGGCGCTCAGGTTGGATTTAGATTCACGTTCATTGTTGCCAAACACTTCTTCTGTAGCTGCTGGACGTGATACTGGTTTTTTCTCGCTCACGCGCGGTGCACGGGCACGAACTGCACGGCCGGCATGACTGAGTTGTTGCACCAGTTCAAAGTCGATCTTGCGTTCTTCCAGATTGACACCGGCAACCTTGATTTTGACTTCATCGCCCAGAGCAAAGACCTGACCACGGTTCTGGCCGATCAGATTCTGGCTGCTTTGATCAAAGACAAAGAAGTCATCCCCTAGCTGGCTGACATGCACCATACCATCGACATACAGGTCTTTTAGCGTGACAAACAGGCCAAATTCTGCCGTTGCACTAATAATGCCGACAAATTCTTCACCCAGATGCTGCTGCATATAATGGCATTTCAACCAGGTCGTTACCGAGCGTGATGCTTCATCTGCACGACGTTCTGTGGCAGAGAAATGGTCACCAGCTTCATCTAAAGCACCACCTGAAAGTGGAGATGGCTTGTTATTTAAATGTGCTTTGATTGCACGATGCAATAACAGATCCGGATAACGGCGAATTGGTGAAGTGAAATGTGTATAGGCTTCATAAGCCAGACCATAATGGCCTGCATTACTCGCACCATAGTAAGCCTGCATCATGGAGCGTAATAACACCGCATGAATACTTGGTGCATCAATCCGTTCTTTGGTCGCTTCAATCACCGCCTGATAATCTTTCTGAGTCGGCTGTTCCGGGAAATTCAAACCCAGCAGCTTGACGAAGTCACGGACTTTCTGGATACGTGAGAACTCAGGTGGCTCATGCACGCGGTACAACATTGGCATTTCATTTTTCAATGCATATTCTGCGGCTGCCACGTTGGCTAGCAACATACATTCTTCAATCAACTTATGTGCATCATTACGGCTACGCGGCAAAATTTCTTTAATTCCGCCTAGTTCGTCGAAGGTCATGTAAGTTTCAACGGTTTCAAATTCCATGGCATGACGTTCAGCACGTAAACCTTTAAGAACTTGATAGAGTTGGAACAGGGTGTTGATCGACTTGCGAACTTCGCGATCTTCGGTAATCGCCTGGCTGTCGCCTTCCAGATACTGTGCGACCTGATCATAGGTCAAACGTGCCTTGGAATGCATGACAGACGGATAGAACTCAAAACCGGTGACTCGGCCAGCACGTGACAGTTTTAAATCACACACCATACATAGGCGGTCAACGTTCGGATTTAACGAACACAGGCCATTCGACAATGCTTCAGGTAACATCGGTAAAACAAAGTGCGGGAAGTAGACTGACGTCCCGCGTTCCTGCGCTTCATCATCCAGTGGTTTGCCTGGACGTACATAATGACTAACATCAGCAATGGCCACGACCACGCGATAACCACCGCCGGGACGTTTTTCGGCATAAACGGCATCATCAAAGTCACGCGCATCTTCACCGTCAATAGTAACCAATGCTAAATCACGCAGATCAATACGGCCTTCACGGTCTTTGGCCGTTGGCTCTTTAAAGCTTTCGGCCTCTTTAACCACTTCTTCCGGGAATTCATAAGGCAAACCATATTCTAAAATGGTTTGTGGAATGATGATTTCAGTATCGGCCTTGTCCGCCATGGACTGCACAATATGTCCGGTCGCGAATTCTTCACGGGTCGGATAAGTATCAATCGCCACACGAATCGAGTCACCCAGATTGACCTGGGCATGTTCAATCAATTCTTTTTCAAGGGTGATTGGCTGATGTGCATTTGGGTTGGCTGGCTGGATAAAGTATTCACCATCATACTCTGACACTTTACCAATGATCTGTTTGACACGATGCTGCACAACTTCCGTAATATAGCCCCAGGCCTTACCTTTACGGTCTACCGAAGTCTGACGCACTTTAACGCGGTCACCATTAAAGACCAAGCGCAGTTCACGCTCAGTCAATAAGAGGTCGTCCTGGCCGGAAATGTTGGCAGTTCCCATCCCTCGGGAATTGATATAAACCGTCGCTTCGGATTCAGGTTGCTCGACGGCAATCTGAAACTTGTAGCCATCTTTCATCAGTTGCCCGTCACGCACCATCGCAATTAAACGGTGGCTCAGAGCATCAATACTTTTTTGATCTGCAATTTCAAAATGTTCGACCAGGTCTGCATGGGACTGGGCATTGTTCTTTTCGATGGTTTCTAAAATGAGCGTGCGGCTAGGGATAGGGTTGTCATAACGTTCGGCTTCAGCTTTTGCTTCAGGATCGACCCAGTTTTTCATCATGTCTTTAAATTTATCTTAGGAGATAGGTTTAGCATAAAACATGTGTGCGCAGACTGCACGTAAATGATTGCAATAATCCATTTAAGTTTTCAATTTTCTGTTAATTTTCGATAACTGGAAATTTATGCAGTTTTTTTGCCATCAAAATGCACGAAAAATCGAGGAATTGCTTAAAAAGTATTTAAACGAGCAAAAATATGCACTTTTTTTTGATGCTGCGCTTGCAGTGCCATGCCGAAATTTGTATTATGGCCGCACGTTACGGTGAGATGGGTGAGTGGCTGAAACCACGTCCCTGCTAAGGACGCATACGGGTAACTGTATCGAGGGTTCGAATCCCTCTCTCACCGCCACGCTTACTTACATCGCGCGCTCATAGCTCAGCTGGATAGAGCACTTGGCTACGAACTAAGGGGTCGGGAGTTCGAATCTCTCTGAGCGCACCAAGTAGGTTAAGCAGAAAAAACGTATCGCCAACCGAGGCACACAAGTTACGCGCTCATAGCTCAGCTGGATAGAGCACTTGGCTACGAACTAAGGGGTCGGGAGTTCGAATCTCTCTGAGCGCACCAACTTGAACAATTAACCGCACATGTTGCGGTTTTTTTGTGCCTAAAATTTACAGAAATACCAGACATCACGTGCTAAAAATAAGTCTCAGGCGAGTGAATAAAAATAAAGGCAGTCGTGATGAGAAAAATCATTGTCCAGGAATTTTTGACCCTCGATGGTGTGATGCAAGGGCCCGGCGGTCCAAAAGAAGATATATCTGGTGGTTTTCAATATGGTGGCTGGGTGGCGCCGTATTTTAACGCAGAACCAGATCCGGCATTTGATGTCATCATGCAAAAATGGATGCAGCCCTCCGATATTCTTTTAGGGAAACATACTTTTCAGATTTTTGAATCTTACTGGCCCACACATACTGAAGACTGGCCGGGAATCAATGACGTCAATAAATATGTTCTTTCTACCAGTCTGGAGCATTCCGACTGGCAAAATACCCTTTTTCTGAAAAGCATTGATGAGATAATCAAGCTTAAAGCATCAGGAGAGGGAGATATTCGAGTTTATGGCAGTGCTGCAGTGGTACAGGCGCTTTTCAAATATGAACTTGTGGATGAACTCCGTCTGCTGACTTTTCCAATTATACTGGGTGTTGGCAAACGCCTGTTTAGTTATGAAGCAATACCCGCCGCTTTTCAATTGATAGATCATCTGGCCAGCTCAAATGGTATTGTGTTTACGCATTATCAAAGGGCAGGAGAAGTAAAGACTGGAACAATAGGCGAGTGATAAAGTGTACAAGGATGATGGTCGTTTTATATTTGAATTCTATTCTGGCTGAATACCTGGTTAAGAATACTTAAGGCTGACCCATTGCGTAGTGATGGAATTTTTGGAAAATACAAGCCTCTTGATTGAATTAATTAAGTGTTTTTAGCTCTAAATCCGCAGAAATTTTCAGCAGAAAACTATAAATTTTGATACATCGTTTAATTACTGTACATTCAGTTGTGATTTTATTAAAAAACACTTAACAAGACTGAAAAAGCTCGTATAATGCACCCCATCAAGACGTCGCGCTCATAGCTCAGCTGGATAGAGCACTTGGCTACGAACTAAGGGGTCGGGAGTTCGAATCTCTCTGAGCGCACCAATCTTGATAAGAATTCTGAAAAAACCGCACGTTGATGCGGTTTTTTTACGTCTGTGATTTTTAACTATTTTTCATATAAAAAACCAATAACTCTCTGCTTCCTACTCATCTTAATTTCTGCTGCACTTTCAGTGCATAAACGGTATTACCACCCACTGCTGGTAAAATATCATGATAGGGCATGCTACGCATGGCTCTTAATAAGAACGGCGCCTGATCGTGAATTTTCATACTGCTGGTGATTTGAAATAAGGTACCTTGTGACTGCGGCAATAAGCGCATACCACCTTTCACAAACTTCAAGTCACCGCCATTGGCATTGAACTGGTTTTGCAGGGAATCAGGTTGGTAAAAATGCATCTTAAAATTAAACGGGATCTGAATCACGCCCAAACCCACCGACACCTTATAGTTGGCATCTATATTCTGAGTATTGACCGGATTCAGTTCGACTTTCTTGATCTGCCGAGGAAAAAGCTGCTGCGTCGCTTCAGCCGCTAACCACGGTCGCAATTTTTCGACCGGATGCGCAAAATATTGATAGGTGCTGCTAAATCTTAAATTTTCTGAGGCTTTTCCTTCTTTGACCTGATAGCTCGGTAAAATGAAACTGACCGGTTGCCCTGATTTTTGGCTGATCTGGGCAATTTTTTGTAGCTGTTGAGGGTTGAATCTCATCTGCGGAATTGGAGTTGCTAGTGCCGCTATATGATCGGTTTCAAAGCGCTGTTGTAGTGCTTCCAGTAGAAATGCATTGGTACTCGGCGGAATGCCGAGTTTGGCTTCAGGCAGCGCATTCAGGATTTTACTGAATAAAAAGCCTTTGGGCTGATTCAGGTCGCCCCATTGGGTGACAGTCACCAGCGTTTTATGCGGACCCAGTGCAAACCATTCCAGTTTTCCCGCACCATAGGGAATCGGCGCATCAATAATTAAGGTGCTGATGCTGTTTTCGCCCAGATGATGCTGCATCACTACAGTTTCTTTAAAGTTTAACACCGGAATCGGGGTCGGGATATGAACCTGATATTTAATCTGCTGAATCGAACCCTGCTGCTCTAGCACTTTGGCTGACTTTAAAGTTGGAAACAGACCCACATAATTTGGATAATGGCGCAGCAATTTTTCAACTTGAGCTTCAGCCACAGGCAATACCACAGCTGCACTATAAAACTGTGTCTTGCTGGCTGCATTATTGTTTAAGGTGGGGAGCTGGGTTTTACTGGTTGGATGCGCATAAATCAGAATCCGCTCGCCGGTTAATTCTGCCAGTTGCTGGGCATTGCCCTGATAAGCACTCAGACTGCTCGGCAATTCGGCATTCCAAGGAATAATCTTGGCCAGTGCTGGGACAGAAACTGCCAAACAAACACCGATGAGCATGCATTGCTTTAATCCTTTCATTCAACATCCTGCAACATCCTGTTGCGTATTTTTTGTTTTAATTGCTGTTTATTTAAAACCAAATGCACGTATTTCCAAAGCAAAGTTATGTAATTGATGCGACAGGCCATAAGCGCTATGGATATTTTGGTATAGTATTGGGCAAGATTTTATTTTTGATGTGATGCTATGACTGAGTCAGCACCGACTTTATCGACCCGTTATTTTCTGACTTTAGAAGAATCTCAGGATGGTTTTGCCCTGGCGACGTTTGGTAAAAAGCAGATTTCACGTTTTCTGACGCCTCTGGTCAGTATCGGGATCATCATCTGGGGTTTCTCGATGGGTTTTGATGGCGTCGGACGTTATTACGTGGCTTTGGGCGCATTTTTTCTGCTCCTGCAAGGTATTATGCGTTACTGGTTCCTGCCGATGATGTTTAAACGTCAGTTTGTTAAATATCAGTTTGGTAAAAGCGAACAGGGTATTGATTTGTATCAGGACTATGCGGAAATTTTTAATAATGATCGTAGTAAGTTGGTGCCATATAGCGAAGTGCAGAATTTTGCTGTCGGTAAACTCACTTATATGCTGGAATTAAAAAACCGTACCGTGGTTATTGTGCCGAAGCGTGCATTTAAGGACGGCACTGAACAGAGTATGTTCGAGCATACATTTAAAAAATAATTCAGATATCTATAAAAGGAAAAGGGAAGTTTTGATCATGAGCACACGTCCATCCAAAATCGTTTGCGTGGGTCGCAGTTATGCCGATCATGCCAAAGAACTCGGCAATGCGATCCCTGATCGTCCGGTATTGTTTATCAAGCCACCGAGTGCCTTAAGTTCGCTCGAAGCAGGCATTGAATGGAATCCGGAATGGGGCAATTGTCATTATGAATGTGAACTCAGCTTGCGCATTGACCGGACTTTAAGCAAAGAAAGCGATCCTGTGAAATCACTTGAAGCTGTGGGTGCGGTGACTTTAGGTCTGGACTTAACTTTGCGTGATTTACAGGATGATCTCAAGAAAAAAGGCCAGCCTTGGGAACGTGCCAAAGCCTTTGATGGCTCTTGTCTGTTGTCGGACTGGGTGCCTGTCGCCGATGTAGTCACGGACTGGAAAGATGTGCATTACACACTGCAAGTCAATGATGAGCTACGTCAAAAAGGTGATACCGCTTTATTGATTTTTGATATTGCTACCTTGCTGGCTGACATCAGTCAGGTCTTTACTTTGGAAGAAGGGGATGTGGTGATGACCGGTACCCCGGCAGGTGTTGCAGCATTGCATTCAGGCGATCAACTGAAAATGACCCTCAAAGGGCAGTCTCAGGATTATGTCTGGACGACTTTTGTGAAATAACCAAGATTTTGAATCAAAGGAGCCAATGGGCTCCTTTTTCATATGCATCATTTTATTCATTAACAGTATAACGCTTGCGAAACTGATCTGGGGTGCTTCCCATCCAGCGTTTAAACATGTTGATAAATGCCGAGGCATTGGCATAGCCCAGATCAAAGGCAATGCTTTCAACGCTATGCGCTGCATTTAATAAAGACATGGCCTGCATCACTTTCAGGCGTTGCCGCCATTCATGTAGTGACATTCCCAGTTCTTTCTGGCTATATCGCGCTAGCGTCCGCTCGGTTAAATTGACGCGTTCTGCCAGTTGCTGCAGCGAGCTCTGATCTGCTGGATGCTGATGTAAATAATCTAAAATCTGTTTCAGCAATGCATGTTCTGAATGCGGTAAATAACTGCTGACCAGTTGGGCTTGCTGGAGCTGATCGAGCAGCACCTGTAGCAGACGCTGATATTCAACTGAATTCTCGAGTGCTGGATGGTCTTGCTGATACAGTTGTTTCAGGTGGGTGAATAAAGCGGGGACCAGAGGTGCACTGAGCAGGATGCCGGGTTGGGTGGGCAGTTGGCTGCATAGTGATTCATGCACATACAGGGTGCCATGAGAAACTGCGGTACGGTTCAGACCACGATGTTCTAAATTTGGCGGGAGCCAGATGCCGTGAGGTGAAGGTGTCACATAATTTATATGATTAATATTCACTTCCATCACGCCATGAAAAGCATAGACAAATTCTCCCCAGGCATGGCCATGCAGCGGATAAACAGATTGCGCGGGATCCTCCCTGAAACTGAGCCAGAGCGGTGCTTTAATCAGATCATGGGTCGGAAGTTGCTTGAGCGAAGCTGAATCTGCTTGGATTTTTTTATGCATCACCGAAATTGCCTGAATAACACCATCATTTGTCTACTTTGAAGTATATCTTTTATTTCTGACGCTTTTATAGTGTACCTTCCAAATGAGCAACAGGACCGTATGTGAGCCAGCGTCAGGCATTAGATGCCAAAGCATCTGCCATCATGTTTGTATTGTGTATGTTGTGGGGTTTACAACAGGTGGTATTGAAATGGGCCGCCAGTGATATTTCAGCCCTGATGCAAATTGCCTTGCGTTCAGCCTTATCTGCGCTGATGGTTTATCCCCTGATTCAGCAGAGCGTGCGCCGTCAACTCTGGAATGCACGCTATTTACCTGCAGGATTACTAGTCGGTGTGTTGTTTGCAACCGAATTCTATCTGATTGGTGAGGCACTGCGTTATACCTCAGCCTCGCATACGATTGTTTTACTTTATACCGCGCCGATTTTTGTGGCTTTGGGTTTACACTGGAAATTGCCGGCAGAGCGTTTGTCTTCTGTGCAATGGGGCGGAATATTTCTTGCCTTTAGCGGAATTGTAGTCAGTTTTCTGTTACGTCCACAGACAGAATCAACTTTACAAACTGATGCCTTGTGGGGAGATTTTCTGGCTTTGCTTGGCGGCGTATTCTGGGCAGCCACCACAGGCAGTGTACGTCTGAGCCGGCTGGCTGAAGCACCTTCAACCCAGACTTTGTTCTATCAATTATTGATAGGTGGAATCCTGTTATTGCCTCTGGCTGTTCTGACTGGACAAGCAGCCATTCAATGGACAGTGTTGTCTATTTCCAGTCTGGTTTTTCATACCGTGGTGATTTCCTTTGCCAGTTATCTGATCTGGTTCTGGATGCTGAAACATTATCTGGCATCACGTCTGGGCGTATTTTCCTTTTTGACCCCTGTATTCGGCATGCTGTGCGGCGTGCTGATTCTGGATGAACATATCGAAATCAATTTTATTATCGGCACCTGTATGGTCATGCTGGGTGTGATTCTAGTGAGTTTGCAGGGATGGCTGAAAAAACCGAATATCAATAAAAGCATTCAAGAGCAAGCATGAAAATCTGGTCTGTAAATTTAGCGACCTGGATTGGTCTGTCTTCTATTCTGATCTGGGCCAGTCTGGTCGCCGTAGTGAAACTGATTACTGAATCCACCAGTGCAGTGCAGGGGATTGCTTTAATTTATAGTTTTAGCAGTCTGGCGATTTTTGCGTTCACCGGCTTTCCAAAAATCACGCAAATGTCCAAGCGTTATCTGCTCGGTTGTGGCGCTTTATTTGTGGCTTATGAGATTCTATTTCTGGTTGCTGTGGCATGGTCGGATAATCGTGAACAGGTGATGCTGATTGCCATGATCAATTATCTGTGGCCACCCTTGATGATTGTTTTTTCGATTTTTGCCCGACAGTTGCAGGCCCGCCTCTGGGTGATTCCAGGATTTCTGCTCGCTGTGATGGGACTGATGCTGGTGGTCAATCCAGAAATCACTAATCTGCCGAAGTTCATGCAGGTTTTAGCTGAAAATCCTTGGGCCTATGGCTTTGCCTGCCTCGGCGCTTTGTTATGGCCTTGCTATTGCGTTCTGACCAGAACCTACGGCCGCGGACAAAATGGCGTACCGATTTTCTTTTTGGTCGCTGTAATCAGCTTATGGCTCTTACATTTAGGATTAAATGAACCTTTTATCATGCCCACATTCAAGCTATGGCTGGGAATTGCAGTGGTGGGAAGTCTGATTGGTATCGCCTATAGCAACTGGAATCAGAGTATGCAATTCGGCAATATCAAGGTGCTGATCTTAGCCACTTACTTTATGCCGATTCTTTCTTCGGTCATGTCCATGCTGATTTTGGATGTCAGCCCCGAACTCAGTTTCTGGATCGGGACTACTTTGGTAAGCGTGGGTGCGATTGTTTGCTGGAAATCTACCGCTATCAGTTAAAAAAAATCCTCTCAAGCGAGAGGATTTTTTTATTTATGTCGGAACAGTTCGGACAATGGAAAATTGAGTTTTTCTTCCAGATATTGATCAGTTTCCTGTAATCTAGGTGAGAAATTTTGCATCCAGATGTCATCAGTCTGGGCATTGGTGAGATGGTTTTTGCGTGGCAGTGGATAAGGCAATTGCAGATAAAAATTCCAGAAGCTGACCTGATCCAGATCGCGAACCAGCACATATTCATTCTCATCGGTGCGTTTGATTAGATTCTGCTTTTCAAACATGGCGACATAGCTCGGCCAGCGGCCAATTTCATCCCGGCCCAGCACTTCAAGCGCTTGTGCTTCACTGATGCTTTCACCGGTTTTCTGTTTTTTATAAAAGAGTTCTAACAGATCCAGCAGCATGACGATCGGATGACGTTTATTGTCCTGCCCAGATTCAAACGCCGTCAGGGCATAACTGATTTCAACCCCCAATAATACAATGATCCACGACAGATAAATCCAGAGCAGGAAAATCGGTACGGCGGCGAATGCGCCATAGACAATTTCATAACTGGTGAAGTTTGACATGATATAGCCGAACAGGTTTTTCAACAGCTCAAACACCACGGCACTAAACAGACCGGCAATAAAGGCAGATTTAAGCGGTACACTACGATTCGGGATGGTCCAGTTCAAAATGAAAAATCCGAGTACAGTCAAAGAAAAGGAAATCGCCCAGAGGACAAAGGCGCCGTCCAGCTCATAACCGGCAAAGTTATTGCTGAGAATGCTCATGGATGCCACGGTCGAAGAAATCACAAACGCACTGCCCAGTAAAATCGGCCCTAGCGAAATGATGGTCCAGTAACGCATAAAGCCCATAATCCCGCCTCGCGTTTCAGTCACACGCCAAATGCGGTTAAACACCGTTTCGATACTGCTGAGCATCAATACTGTCGTCACAAACAAGAACAGAATACCAATGATGGTGAGATTGCTGGATTTATCGGTAAAGGCATTCAAGGCTTTATCAAAGGCAATGGTGGTTTTGGGCAAAAAATTACTATAGATGAGCTGCTGTAATTGCTGCCGCGCAGGTTCCAGCGCTTTAATGGAAGAGATAATTACCAGAAAAACCGTCAGCATCGGCACCACCGCAAACAAGGTAGTGTAGGTTAGGGAACCTGCCTGTTCGCGACAGCGGTCTGCTTCAAAGCGTCGAAGTACAAATAAAACAAATTGAAACCAGTGTTTTTCATAGAAAGGTAATTTCTTTAAATACTTAACAATCATCTGCATCCAATCTCAATTTTTTTAATCATCATGAATTTTCATCATCAGCTTAACCAAAAAACTTGCAAAGTATCGTATAGTTTTATTTTTTTAAGTAATGAATAAGAACCATGATGCAACCTTATGTCCTTGTTTTATATTACAGCAAATATGGCTCAACCAAAGAAATGGCGCATCTGATTGCCAATGGAATTGAAGCGGCAGGCGTGGCAGTAAAAATCAGGACAGTTCCAAATATTTCCAGTATGGTAAAAGTTGCTGAACCGAGTATTCCGGCAGAAGGGGATATTTACTGTACTCTGGATGATCTAGCGCAGTGTGCCGGCCTGGCGCTCGGTTCACCGACCCGTTTTGGCAATATGTCCTCTGAAATGAAATATTTTTGGGATCAGACCACGAGTCTGTGGCTGAATGGAGCGCTACACGGTAAACCGGCTTGCGTGTTTACGGCATCAGGTTCCATGCATGGCGGACAGGAAAGTACTTTACTCACCATGCTGCCGCCGTTATTTCATCATGGCATGATGATCATGGGGCTTAGTAACGCAACACCGGCACTATCGAATACCAAAACTGGTGGTACACCTTATGGTGCTAGTCATGTCAGCGGCCCGCGGCATGATCAGGGCCTGAGTCAGGATGAAAAAATTCTATGTGAAGTACAAGGCAAGCGTTTAGGTGAAGTGGTACTGAAACTCAATTGAGTCTGAAAAACACTCACAGGAAATGAAGGATGAACTTCATTTCCTGAATTTTATTAGGCTTTTTTTTGATCTTTTTGATCTTTTTGATCTTTTTGATCTTTTTGATCTTTTTGATCTTTTTGATCTTTTTGATCTTTTTGATCTTTTTGACTAAATCTGTATTTGCATTTCAGACATTGATAATCCTGAAACAGATTACGGTCGACAGAAACCCCGGCCTTTTTCCCCAGAAAATTACCGACCACACCGCCGGTAATCCCGACACTGATTGCACCGACAAAAGTGCCTACGGTTCCGCCGACAATTACACCTAAAGGTCCGGCTACAGTACCAATCGCAGCACCAATCGATGCACCTGAAGCAGCGCCACCTACAGTCCCTGCAGTTGCACCCGCTGAACTCATGAGAATGCCGCCAATTTTCTTTAAATTCTGTTCATGATCGCGCTGTTCGATATCGGCTGAGCCACATTTAGGACATTGCATAGATTGTTCCATTAAGGATTGAGATGTGCTTGTTTTAGGTTTGTCGGGAATAGGATGTGTGCCCTGATCAGCACTTATTCATAACATACAACAACACACTAGATAAGTTTTGAATTCGCAAATCAGAAACATTGCATACTCACTTGATTCTAGTTGAGTTCACGCTAAAACATTGTATTTCAGCTGTAAATATATGCCTTCTTGGTTGATTAACGCAATTCTTAACCTGTCATTGAGGAAATGGCAAATCTCAAGATCATCAGAAATGTTCTTCTCTCATCATTCTAAATATTGTGCTTTTAGCTCTTAGAAAGACTATTTCTGGAGTTGAGATGAAAAAGGAAAGGAAGTCGAAAAATATGTAAACGAGTTCTTATGAGGTCTATTAAAATTTTTCAGACAAAATACACCTGAATATTGGTGTTTCTTTATAAGTCACCTTCATTGTAATTGATTAATTGTATTTTAAACAAAGTGTGACATTTATCGTTATTAAATAGAAGTTCTAATAAAATAAAAATTTACGGTCTTTAAAATGTAAAAAGCATAATAATTCTAATCTTTATTAGATAAATTTTTGATTATTAATAATATAAAAAATATATTATTTTAATCAAGTTTTTTATATGAATTTTATATTCAAAATTTTTTATATAATGATTTCTTACAAATCACAAATAATAAACAAATATATATTATTTAAATAAAAACAATAATTTATATTTTTAAATAAAATAAAAAAATATGTGAATAGGGATAAGTTTTACATTTTATAATTTTATGTGATTTAATATTTTTCAGATAAATTTAATCTTATTAAATGAAAAATTAAATAAATATCTTAAATCAGAGGATATTAAGATTATGAGAATGTTAGTTATCAATCTGGGTTTATTATGTTTATGTTTTCTAAGTAACGCTTATGCCACTTCTGATGAGTGGACTCAGCGTTGGAAATCATCCAGTGCCCGTTCCAATGAGAATCTAGTTCAAGCCAATCTAATCGAACTTAAGGAGTCAGACTATTATTCCGGATTAGGTAAAACCACCGTTCATAGCACCTCAACCACTTCCATCGGGACGGTAAATACCCCGACCAACAATATCAATGTAGAGGGTACAGACAACAATATTGATATTACGAGTGAATTGCTGAATGAAGCACCAGTCAATTCAAATACCAACCAAAATCCTCAGCGCTGTCTTAATTTAAGTAACAGACCAGGAGAATCACAATGCTGAATTTCTCCTCGACCAGAAGACATTTATCTTTCGTAAGTGTCACCGTCCTTTTTAGTTCTTTTTTAACAGGCTGCACAGGTTTAGCACCCTCAAACAAGAAGCCAGTTAGCCTGGTGCAAGGTCCCCCAATTACCGATATTTTTACCCCTTTTGATATGGCTTTATCCTGCCTAAAAGGACAATTACGTAGTGATGTGAGTTTCTCCGTGGGGGCAATTCTGGATCAAACCGGTAAGGATGTAGTTACCAATGGTGGTAGCGGAAAAATGGTGACCCAAGGTGCGGGAGATATGGTGCAATCTGCCTTGTTTCAGGCGGGGGTAAGCTTAATGAACCGGCGTGATCCCCGGATTATTGAAAGCGAAGCCAAGTGGGGCATTCGTGATCCAAGACAAATCCAGGCTTCTGATTATTATGTGACAGGCAGTATTAACAGTCTGGATTTTATTCCGGGTGGTGGTTTTGACATGCAGATCGCTGGTGTCGGTCCGAATTATAGTCAAACCCGGATTATGGTCGGTCTGGATTTATCTTTGACTGATACCCGCAGCAGTAAAGTCGTGGGCAATGTTTCATTGCAGAAGCAAATTGCTGCACAGGATTATGGCTTAAGTGCAGGCAGATTCGCTGGTCGTACACTCTTAAATATTCAGATTGGAAAAGGAGAACGAGAGGCAACTAACTTTGCCTTGCGGCAAATGTTGAATCTGGCCACTTTTGAATTGCTGAGTCAGGTTGTCCCACCCGCCGTATTTGAAAGTTGCCGTGCGCAGATACCGCCAGAGTTTGGTCAATTGAACTTAACCCGAAGTTCTGTCGCTCTGCATAAATACAAGAAAAACCAGCAACAAAATAGTACAGCTTCAAGCAGTGTTGTTCAGGAGTCAGTCTCAAGCCAGGCAGACTCATCCAATGAAAAAAATAAGTCAACCAACTCCCCGAGTAAAGATACAAAACCGCCTAAACAGAAAGAGTCCGAGGTGATTCAAAACCCTGAAGCAGAGCCTGAAATGAGTAAACAGGACTTGATTAAATATATCAGCAAGAAGCAGCGTCAACCTTCTTCAAATGAAAAGAATGAAGAAAAAGATACTCAAGAAGAAGCTGCTAAAGAACAAGAAGATGAAAAAACCACAACGCTATGGGAGGTTAATCCTGATGTGGTCGAAAATTACTGGTCTAGCACCCAACGTGATTAAGAATATTTAAAAATGGGCTCGCTCCCATTATAAGAAGGAGTACTTAGCGAGAGGTACTTCAAAACAAAAGTAGGAAGAACAACGATGAAAAATACGATCAAAACAATCGCTTTATCCGTCGCCTTTCTGTCTAGCGCAGGTATGGCATACGCCCAAGATGGTGAAACACCTACTGATGTCACCGTAGATACAGGCTTACAAGCTACCCTGGATTCTATTTCTCAGCAGGTTGAAAATGGTTCTGCTTTGAATCTTGCTGTGAATACAGGTGATGTTGATGCAAGTGTCGATTTAGAAGCAATTGCAGAAGCTACAAGAGAAGCACCAGACGCCATTAGTTCAATTGAAGGTACAATTGAAACTACTGCGATTGGTGCCGCGAATACAGGTAGTATCAGTATTGAGCAGGGTAGCTACAATAAGGTGGTATCAGACATATCAGATGCAACGGATAACTACGACTACAGTGTAGTAACGAGTGCAACTAATAATTCTGAAACTCTAGAGGAGCTATCAGAGGTTGCGGATAGTTCAGATATCTCGGAAGTTGCGAGTTCAACACTAAGTACTGACTATAGTGAGGAAATCAATGAAACCTTAAGCAATTATAGTGTAGCGAACATTGCTTATAATGCGGGTGCTATTGATGCATCTGTCAGTGCCATTGCAGAAGGAACTCAAACTGCTATTAACAACAGCATCACAACTACCGCTATCGGTGCTGTGAATAGCGGTAGTATCACTGTGACTGTTAAATAAACTCTTTTTTCGAGGTGAACATAGGCCTAACTATTGGCAGATAGTTAGGCCTCTTTATTTTATAATAACATCCACATAAATTGTTGTTTATTCATCGGATAAAAAAGTACTTATTTGTTTGACACTCTCTATTTCAGAAATTGAATAGTCTGGAGCTTAAGATTAAATCATTTATCTAGGATCAAATCTGGAAGAATAAATAAGAACTTAGGCTGAGCTATAGTTGAGCTTTGAATATTTTAAATTTATATCATCAGAAAAACGCAATAAAAAAAGAGCGCATCAGCGCTCTTTTAAAATTTATTGGCGAGTTTCTTAGTCGCGAACAAACTCAACAGTGCCATTTGTCAAAGACTTTACGCGTGCCAGTGATTCAACACGATAGCCTTTTTCAAGCAGCAGATCACGACCTGGCTGGAATGATTTTTCAATCACAATGCCAATACCGACTACTTCTGCATTTGCCTGATGAATCAGGTCTGCAAGACCTAAAGCTGCTTGACCATTAGCCAAGAAATCATCGATCACTAAAACCTTATCGGTTGAGCTGATGTGTTTATTTGAAATCGCGATTGTGCTTTCAGTTTGTTTAGTAAATGAAAAGACTTTAGAGCGATATAAATCATCTTTCAGGGTCAGAGACTGGTATTTACGTGCAAAGATCACAGGTACGCCAAGCTCTAGGCCGGCCATTACTGCAGGTGCGATACCTGATGCTTCAATCGTAATAATTTTGGTAATACCAGCATCCTTAAACAGACGCGCAAATTCTTGACCAATCAGTTGCATCATGACTGGATCAATCTGATGGTTTAAGAAAGAATCTACTTTCAAAACTTCTTCAGAGAGAACGATGCCTTCAGCCAAGATTTTCTGTTCTAGTGCATGCACGGGAGAATCCTCAAGAGCAGGTGCTTTTTCAAGCAAAAGCGTATTGTAAAAAGCACCCGGAAAAAATCAAGTGAAATTCGCCAAAAACTTAGTTGCTTGCACCTTTATAGTCAGTTAACAGTAAACCATAGGAGGTTTTCTTGTCGACATGCGAAACTTTGACTGGAAGATAGTCAAGTTTTGGTGCCAGCCAGAAAATGGTTTCACGACCTGGTTTGCTATGTTTCATCACCACTTTAATGGTATTAAAAGATCCGTATTTGGTACTTATAGTCTCTGAACCCTGTTTGACAAACTTACGGCCTTCAATTTCTTTGGCATCAGCGATATAGTAATTTGTTTTCAGGCCTGAATTTTTTAAGTCTTCACGAATTTGCAATTCTGCATTCAACTCATCCAGAACATCTGCTCTCCAGGCAAAAGAACGTTTTTCATCGTCTTTCTTGGTACTGATAGTTTTGCTGGAAGGATTAAAATTAATACTCATGGTGTTGTTATGCACCAGTACTTTACTGCTGCGACTGAAACTGCTTGATCCGATCTTGCCATTATTAAAAGTAAAGCGGCTGGTTTCGGTTGCAGAGGCAATACCCCCGGCTTTTGCAGCAAAGACATAAGTCCAGTTATTGCCAGATTTGCTTAAAGTCCGCGTTGCAGAACCCATATTCTTGCCATTATAGCTAAATTGATAACTGGCCTGGAAAGGAGTCATGGCAAAAGCTTGGCTAGAAATACCAGTGAACAGTATCGCGCTGCTCAGACCCGTGGTCATCGCTAAAGTTTTGAATACAGTCTTCGCCATCAGTTATTTTCCTATATTGATTCAACGGGCAAAACATATCACTTATTGCACCCTTTATTATTTGGGCAAAATATGGAAATTGAAGGGATATTTCTGCCAAAAATGTATATTTCATGTAGTTTTATGGAACTTTTGTTCAAAAACTACGTTCGGCATGATTTAAGAAGGATCTTTCTGTTTGATGGGGGTGACCCGGTTGTCATCCATCTCGTCTTCATCCCAGTTCTCCTCCTGATCTTGGGAGAGTTTTCTAAACAGGGCGGCCAGATTGACGTTGCCAATCACCACCAGTTCGGCTTCACGAAGTACTGCGTGATTCACATGAACTTTGCCCAAGGTATCAATGACAGATCGGCTTTTACCTAACCAGCGATTTAAATCCAGATAGAGCAAGTCATCGATGACTTTAATCACGCCCAGTTTTTCCAGAATCATTCCCAACGGATCTTTATGTAAGATACGTTGATAGAAGAACAAGCCAAAACGCACGCCCAGTTTATACAGCATATTTGGATATTTGGCTTCAATCAGCTGAGTATCACTAATTTGCTCGAACACGATCAACTGGGTAGTTTTATTCAGTTCCATCTGTACCAGTTTCAAATCAACCGATAAAGTGACAATCAAGCCTTTATAATCTAGTGTTGCATATAAACGCAGCCAGTCTTCATGTAAATCTGCATGTAAATCTTTCAATGCATCGACATTGTCTGTGACAAAGCGCTGAAAGGTTGCATTCAGGAAGACTTGCGATAAGGGGAATTCACGCTCATCTTCAATAAATCCTTCCGCCCTCTGATACACTTGGCGGATTCGGTTGGAAATATTGGAAATTAGCGTTTGCATACTGAAGCGTCCTGGCAACTTTATTTTTGACTCGGGATGTATCTTGTCGAATTGTATGAAAAATACAAGCGTTCATGCTTGAAGTTTAGCAAAATAAATAGCACCATTTTTATAGTTTTAGTTATGTAACGTTGAAGATTTGATGGATTTGGCATTTTAAAAAGATAAATGACGAATCCGTTTATTTTAAATCTTTCAAATACTTTTTGGGGAGCTGAACTCATTATTGAGTTTGGGCGAATGTGAAAAAACGATGATACTCATGCCTCTGGTCAGAACTTGGTGGAAAGATCCAGTGTTTAGCAGTGCGGTGCTTGCCGCAGGCATTCTGCATTTGATCGTGCTAACTCTGGAATTTGGTATGCCGCAAGATCGGGATACCAGTACCAAAGAAATCGCAGTCAGTTTGCGACAGACTGATGAAAAAATTGAGCATGCCGATTTTTTGGCTCAAACGGACCAGCAGGGTTCCGGCCAGTTTAGAGAGGCGCATCGCATGTCGAGTGATATGCCATCGCCGTTAATGGAGCAACATGCAGGCGAAGAACTGCAAGAAAGTCTGGATATGCTGCAACAGCAACAGGAACTCAGTTTTGAAGAAAAAGTCCTGATGACCACCTTGAGCTGGCAAAAGCAGGCGGAAGAAAATCAGCGTAAAAAAATGCAGGAGCAATTACAGAGCCAGTTTCAGGCCAAAGCGGCCATGGTCGCCAGTCTGGAAGCGCAATATTTACAGCGTCAGCAAAATTTCAGTCGTCAGCAAAAAATTAAGACTGTGGATGGTATTCAGTCCAAGCAGGATGTTTCGGCCGCATATCTGGAAAAGTTCCGTGAAAAAGTGGAATTTTATGGGAACCGCTACTATCCGGAAGCAGCTAAGCAGCAGAATCTGGCAGGGGAAGTACGGCTGATGGTGATCCTGAACCAGAATGGCGGAATTCGTGCCATTCGGCTGATTGACAGTTCAGGACATGCCATGCTGGACGAAGCAGCCAAATCTTCCGTGCGTAAGGCAGCACCATTTGGTGCTTTCGACAGTAAAATGAAAGAAATTTCCGAGCTGCGGGTGATTCGTACCTGGCGATTTGATCCGGCTGAAGCAGAGTTTGAAGTGCGTTAAAATTGATATTTACCAAGACCTCTCCCTAACCCACTCCTAATAAGGAGAGGGAACTATATCTATAATGTTTAACAATCATAGGATTCTAATGAATGTTCTCCCTCCCTCTGGGAGGGAGTTAGAGGGAGGGCAACTTTGAATAAAAAAAGCGAGCCTTGGCCCGCTTTTTTTAATGAAAGAATTTTAGTTCTGTTCCAGATAAGGATTTTCAAAACCTAGCTTGGCCAGAATCTCAATTTCAATGCTTTCCATTTCTTCTGCATCTTCATCTGAAGTTTCATGATCATAGCCCATTAGGTGCAAGGTGCCATGAACCAGCATATGGGTAAAGTGAGTCAAAGGCGCTTTGCCCTGTTCATTCGCTTCACGTAATACCACCGGAATACAGATCACCAGATCACCAATGGGAAATGCATCCAGAAACTGCGCCATTTCATCTGGAAGTTCACTCGGGAAAGACAGGACATTGGTCGGTTTGTCTTTGCCGCGATATTCCAGATTCAGTTTATGACTTTCGTCATTGTCGACACAGGCAATTCCGATTTCGCAATCACTTTGAGTGCCGATATGACGTAAAGTGGTTTCTACAACTTTTTTAATATAGGCACGTTTCAGCACCAGTTCAGGCGACTGAAAGTCCTGTTGTAAGGAAAGACTAAGTTTCAACACAAATCCTTAAGTTTAAAGCTTAATGCTGTGCATCTGCAGCAGCATCATTTTCAGCGATCAAGGCATCCTGACGTGCTTTTCGTTCGGCACGTGCTTCAGCACTTAAGCGCTGCTGTTCACTGTCCCAGCCTTCATAGGCTTCGACAATTTTCTGTACCAGCTGATGACGTACCACATCACGCGAATGAAAACGGGTGATATGAATTTCAGGAATTTTATCAATCACGCGCAAAGCATGTGACAGGCCGGATTGCTGACCTCGCGGTAAATCTACCTGAGTTACGTCGCCAGTAATCACCGCTCGTGAGCCAAAACCTAAACGGGTCAGGAACATTTTCATCTGTTCTGGGGTGGTGTTCTGCGCTTCATCCAGAATCACGAAAGAATGATTTAGGGTACGGCCACGCATATAAGCAAGCGGAGCGACTTCAATCACTTGACGTTCGATCAGCTTGGCCACTTTTTCAAAGCCGAGCATTTCATACAGCGCGTCATACAAGGGACGTAAGTACGGATCAATTTTCTGGGTTAAATCCCCCGGCAGGAAACCGAGTTTTTCACCGGCTTCAACCGCAGGACGAACCAGCAGAATACGCTGGATTTCATTGCGCTCCAGCATGTCGACTGCAGCCGCAACGGCGAGATAGGTTTTACCTGTTCCGGCAGGGCCAATACCAAAAGAAATATCACTTTGCAGAATGCGCTGTACATAGCGTTTCTGGTTAGCACCACGCGGATTGATCCGACCCTTACGGGTTTGCAGCCAGACATTGTCCAGCCCCGTATGTTCCTGATCGTCCAGATCTTGCTGAAGTTCACGGTCAGTCTGGCTACCCTGAATCATCAGATGTAAAGTATCTGCACTAATCTGCTGACTATGTTCAGATTCTTCATGAAGACGTTGTAAGAGCATTTCGGCTCTCTCAACGGCATCGATTCCACCATCAATAATAAAACTTTCTCCGCGATGGGAGATTTTGACGTCTAAACGTTGTTCAATTTGCTTCAAATGGCCGTTATAGGCACCTAACATGGCTTGTATACGGTCCATCGAAATTCCAGGAAAAGCTACTGTACGTCGAATCGCTGCAGTCAAGAGTGTTCCTTATGAAGTGTGCGTTATATGCTCTACATTACGCCACGTCAGGCTCAAGATTCAAGAGCTCACCGTAAACTAAATTCAAAGTTTTAATTTCGGTAATTTCAATCTCGGCAAAGCGGCCTACCCAGGCAGGGTCACCAATAAAGTTAACATAACGGGTATTGTCCGCCGTACCAACCAGAATATTCGGATCTTTATCAGAAACTTTTTCGATCAGTACACGCTGGATAGTCCCAAGCATGGCATCCGTCTTGTCAATGCTTGAACGCTTAATCCATTGCTGAACTTTGGCCAGACGTTCTTTTTTCACATCTTCAGAAATCGTATCTTCCAGTTCTGCCGCAGGCGTACCCGGACGTTTTGAATAGATGAAACTATAAGAATGGTCGAAGTCTAAATCCTGAATAAACTGATAAGTTTCTTCGAAATTCTCATCAGTTTCACCCGGGAAACCAATGATAAAGTCTGAAGATAGGTGCATGTCAGGGCGAACTGCACGTAATTTTTTGATTTTCTCGATGTAAACATCAATCGTATGGTTGCGCTTCATGGCTTGCAACACATCATTGGAACCGCTTTGTACCGGCAAATGCAGATGTGAAACCATTTGTGGTAGGTCACGATAACACTGGATCAGGTCGTCATTAAATTCCAGCGGATGCGAGGTGGTATAACGAATCCGGCCAATACCCGGAATATCCGCAACCAAACGTAACAGATCGGCAAAGGTACAGATATTGCCTTCAAAAGTTTCACCACGGTAGCCATTTACGTTCTGACCCAAAAGTGAAATTTCACGCACGCCTTTTTCTGCCAAACCCGCAATTTCTGCGAGGACATCATCCAGTGGACGGGACACTTCTTCACCACGCGTATAAGGCACCACACAGAAAGAACAGTATTTAGAACAGCCTTCCATAATCGAAACAAAGGCTTTATAGCCTTCAACACGCGGTTCAGGCAGGAAGTCGAATTTCTCGATGTCCGGGAAGGAAATATCCACCAGTTTGATTTTTTCTTTTTTCGGCTTTTCGATCTGCTCAAAATGCTGATCCAGCATTTGCGGCAAACGGTGCAGGGTTTGCGGGCCAAAGATCATGTCGACATAATTGGCACGTTTCTGGATGTTGTCGCCTTCCTGAGACGCTACACAACCACCGACACCAATAATCAGGTCAGGATTTTTATCCTTTAGTTTGCGCCAGCGGCCCAGCTCGGAGAATACTTTCTCCTGTGCCTTTTCACGGATCGAGCAGGTATTCATCAGCAGAATATCGGCATCTTTAGGATCGGTGGTCAGCACATAGCCATGAGAATCGCCTAACAGGTCTGCCATACGGTGACTGTCGTACTCATTCATCTGACACCCTTGCGTTTCGATGTACAGTTTTTTGACTGAAGCATCGCTGGCTGGGGTATGCGCTGGCTGGGTAACAGTGTTTTCTGAGGCAGCTGGGGCACCATTCGGAATGAAGGTTTGAACCGTCATGTAGGCTCCTACAAGGTAATACGTTGAAAGAGTGAACGAATAGCCTGATTGATGCATCAAACAGGTGAATAAAAATTCAATTCACGGACTGAAATCTTGGAAAGGCGCATATTTTAGCAGGAAAGTCGCTTAAACTTATAGCCCAAATTAACTGTGGAAAAATATTGATTTGTGGGCAAAAATTGTCTGTAGATTAATATTGCTTAATCATAAGGTTACATAACTGAACAATAGAGTGGGTTATAATCTTCAAACTAGCTCTTATTATATGCAACATGGGCTAAGCACAAAATCGATGATAGAAGGCAAAGGGATGTTGAAACACACTAAAACTATGTATAAATACTATAAATTAATTACTTTAAGTGTGGCATGTATCTGTTCAGCGAGTACACAGGCAGCAGAAGAACAATTTAATGATGCCTTGCGTGCAGCCAATGCAGGTAATACTGAACTGTTACAGCAATATCGTCTGTCTATGCAGAATGATGCCTTGGGCTATTATCCGGAATACTGGATTTTAAACCAGAATCTTGCCATGCAGCCTGTCAGCCAGATTATCAGCTTTGCCCAGCGTTACCCTCAATCTGCTATGGCTGAAAAGCTGGCAGCAGACTATGTCGAAGAAAAAGTAAAAATGGCAGACTTTAGCACTGCCCAACCGGTATTGCCTTATGTGACCAATGCCGATCCTGCCGAAGCCTGTGCAGTGGCACAAGTGCGCGCCAAAGCTGGCGATGAACTGGTCTATGCCGAGTTTAAAGAAGTCTGGTTAACCACCAATAGCCAGCCTGATTCTTGTACTGGTCTAGGTCGGATGATGCTATCCAGTCCACTCATGACCTCAGAAGACCGTCAGCAGCGACTCTGGGGGCAACTTCGTGCCGGACAGTCAGGTCAGGCCATTGCGACAGCGCAAGGCATTGGTCTAAATCTGTCTCTGGCACAACTGAATTCGATTCAGGCCAATCCCACCAATTATTTGTGGTCTGCGGCTAAAAGTACTGCGGCAGAGCATGCCTATCTGATTTATGCGCTGGGACGTCTGGCCGATAGCGATTTGGACTCAGCGTTGTCTATTGTCAAACGGACTGCCGAAGGTACACCGGTACAGGTACAACGCGCCTTATATCGTGCTGTCGGTTATATCGGTGGTACTACAGTCATGAAAAACAACTTCAATCGGGAAGTGTTGAATGCGCTAGATGTCAGCTATGGCCTGCCATTTAGCCCGGAAGAAGCCGAGATTTATGCACGTCAGGCAATTCGTTTTAGTGCCTGGGAAAGCCTGATTCGTGCCATTGATAGCATGAGTGTTAACCAAAAGCAGGAAGACCGTTGGCAATATTGGCTGGCGCGTGCCAGCGAACAACGTACTGATCGTGCTTCCAAACAGGCAGCAGAAAGTATTTATCGTAAGCTGGCGACCGGAGATGACTATCACAATCTTCTGGCACGCGACAAGCTGGGGCAGGTGACTGCGAGTACACCAAATCCAGCGCAGCCATCCAATCAGGCTATGCAGCGCTTGAATCAGGATATTCATTTCCGCCGTGCTTTCACCTTACGTAATATCAGCGCCCCGGAGAACTATATTAACCGGGAATGGAACTGGGCAGTGCGTCAGGCTTATCTAAAGAAGGATGATGACCTGTTGCTGGCCGCGGCAAAACGTGCCATGGATATGGGCTGGTATGATCGTGCCATTTATGCCGCTGACCGTACCGCGAACAAACATAATTATAACTATCGTTATCCAATGCCACATCAGAATTACGTGGTCAGCCATAGTCGCAATGCGGGGGTTGATCCGGCCTGGGCCTATGGTTTGATGCGTCAGGAAAGCCGTTTCAATACGGTGGCACGTTCACATGTCGGGGCGGGTGGTCTGATGCAGATTATGCCGGATACGGCCAAGCTGGTGGCGCGTCAAATGGGTGAGGCTTATAACCCGGCGGCACTCACCGATATGAATACCAATATTCGCTATGGAACATTCTATTTATCTACGATTCAGCGTCAGCTTAGCGATAGTCCGGTGCTGGCAACAGCAGGCTATAATGCCGGTCCAAACCGTGCCCGCCGCTGGCAGCCGGAATTTCAGGGGATTGCCGCAGATCAATATACTGAAAGTATTCCTTTACTCGAAACCCGAGATTATGTGAAACATGTCATGACCAATGCCACGCATTACGGTATCTTGTTAGGACAGGGGGCACAGTCAGTGGGTAAACGCATGCAACTGATACCATTACGTAATACACAATAAAATTAAAATTATTGGGGGATGGTAATTTATTCATGAAAATAATGAAGGATCGTCGAGTCTGGGCTGGATCGGTTACGCTTGTGGTTTTGGCCAGTAGTCCGGCAGCGTTTGCTACGCCGACAGACTATGTCATGGATGTACAAATGGTCCCGGCCCTATGTAGCCTGTACCCTGAATATGCCAAGAAACGAAAATGTCTGGAAGGTTATTCGCTGAATATCTCCGGCTTATATCCTCAGACCACATCACAAAATTGTACGACCAATAGCTCTGCGAAACTGTCACCACTGCAGTCCAATGTAGTGGCCAGGATCATGCCGGATGACAATACCCGGACAATTTTATGGCGCAATATCGGTGGCTGCGTGCCGATGAATGCCAGTCAGTATTTCCGGACGATTATCAATTATGCAGATCGTCTCAAAGTGCCTGCGGAACTGACGGAACAGGAAAATATCACGATTTCTGTCGATACATTGCGGGCCAAATTCCTGAAAATTAATCCACAATTACCGGGCAATGCCTTGCGATTCAACTGCCAGCAGACCCAGTCAGCCAGCGTACTTACCTCGATCAAGGTCTGTTATCGCCCCAATGGCAATTACAAATCCTGTCCTGCCAACATTATTAATACATGCCCAAAAACTGTCACAATAAAAGGAACATACTGAGCTTTTTTGCCGATTTAATTTATATTTCCTATCAGACTTTAGGTGAAATCCGTCCTCTTTTATATGCATCTGACAAAGGATTGGAGTACAATCTTTCGCGTTTACGATTATTAGATTAAATACTAACTATTTAATCGCATTGAATATCCTCAATTGGAGATAATTAGATGAAGCAAGCAGTTCGTGTTGCCGTTACTGGCGCTGCAGGTCAAATTGGTTACAGCCTATTATTCCGTATCGCAAGCGGCGAAATGCTAGGTAAAGATCAACCAGTGATTTTGCAATTGCTCGAAGTTCCTTTTGAGAAAGCTCAACAAGCGCTTAAAGGCGTAATGATGGAGCTTCAAGATTGTGCATTCCCATTACTAGAAGACATGATCGGTACTGATGATCCTAAAGTTGCATTCAAAGATGCTGACTACGCGCTTCTAGTTGGTTCACGTCCACGTGGTCCAGGTATGGAACGTGCTGACCTGCTTAAAGTGAACGGTGAAATCTTCATCGGTCAAGGTCAAGCATTGAACGAAGTGGCGAGCCGTGACGTTAAAGTTCTAGTTGTTGGTAACCCTGCAAACACGAATGCTTACATCGCAATGAAATCTGCTCCAGATCTTCCAGCGAAAAACTTCACTGCAATGTTACGTCTTGACCACAACCGTGCTGCATCTCAAATTGCTGCTAAAACTGGTAAAGCGGTTAAAGACATCAAAAATCTTACAGTTTGGGGTAACCACTCTCCAACCATGTATGCTGACTACCGTTTTGCAACAATTAACGGCGAAAGCGTTAAAGACATGATCAACGACCAAGAATGGAATGCAAATACATTCCTTCCGACTGTTGGTAAACGTGGTGCTGCGATCATCGAAGCACGTGGTTTGTCTTCTGCTGCTTCTGCTGCTAACGCTGCAATCGACCATATGCGCGATTGGGCTCTTGGCACAAACGGCGAATGGGTAACGATGGGTATTCCTTCTGACGGTTCTTACGGTATCCCTGAAGGCGTAATGTTCGGTTTCCCTGTAACGACTGAAAACGGTGAATACAAAATCGTTCAAGGTCTAGAAATCGACGAATTCAGTCAAGAGCGTATCAACTTCACGTTGAACGAACTTGAAGAAGAGCGCGCAGCAATTGCTGACATGCTTAAATAATTTAATCTTCTTAGATTAAGTTGAAAAAAGCACTCCATTTGGGGTGCTTTTTTTATGCCATTCACTTTAATCAACAAAAAATAACAAGCTGTGAAGGAGAGACAACTGAGTTTTCGCTATGAGCCCTCTAAGGTAGAGACAAGATTATAGATAAAAAGATGGAGGTTCAGATGTTAGAGCAACGCGCCACCTTCGAACTTTTCTTTGAACAATTGGGTCTGGATTCGAGTCCGGAAGCGATTGACGAGTTTATTAGCACGCATCAAATTGGTATGGATGTGCCACTGCATAAAGCTCCTTTTTGGAGTAAATCACAGCATGACTTTCTGATCAGTCACTGGAAGAAAGATGATGACTGGGCCATTTTTGTCGATGTGTTAAATGAACAATTACATATTGAGGCAGAGGGTTCAGGTTCCTGTGACATACCCAGCCATAAATCAACCTAAGAATTCGAATCTCAACACGCTCATAATTTAACGCTACGATGGAGTCTATTTATGCTTACGGAACAACAGTTAACTTTAGAATTATTATTTGAACAATTGGGTTTGCCTTCTGATGAAGCCTCAATTACTCAGTTTACCGATACCCATCAATTACCATCTGAAGTCGCATTGCCAGATGCCGAATTCTGGAGTGAGGGGCAAAGTGCCTTCTTGCGTGAACACTGGCACCAAGATGATGAATGGATTGTCATTATTGACAAGTTAAATCAGCTTTTACATGTGGAAAGCGACAAGCAAAGCTCTTAAATGCATTCATACAAAAAGAAACAACAAACCTAGTCAAATGACTAGGTTTTTTTTGCCTTATCTTATAAGTTAGATCTATAAATAATTACAATTTATCTGATATAAGGAGGGCGCGATGCTCGCAAAGAACCAACCATCCTTAGAGCTCTTGTTTTCTCAGCTCGGTCTCGCCAATAGTCCTGCGGCTATTGAATTGTATATACGCACCCATCAACTGCCAGCAGGGCTATCCTTGCACGATGCGCCGTTCTGGAATAAAGCCCAACGTTCTTTATTGATCAGCCATTTGGTACAAGATGATGATTGGGCAATTTGGGTCGATGAACTGAATCAGCAATTGCACATGGACGCTTATAGACGTCAACCTGCTTGATCATTTTTTCCTGAGCCTTTCTAATATTTAGAATAAGACGATATAGCTTGCATTAAAAAAATGCCTCATCTGAGGCGTTTTTGTTCTTTGGCTTAATGCATTTTGCTTTTTAATATTTTGTTAAACCATTCGTGCTGACGATAATCATTAAAAGCGTGATGCTGCTGTAATAATTCCAGCTCAAATTCGGCAGTCATAGTGTATTTACCTAACCAGTGACGGGTCAGGGCCGGCTCATTTTTACTGGCACTGGCATAGGCCAAGAAGAAATAAATATCACCATGTTCATAGCTGGCCATCGGTTTTAGAATTTGCTGGGTAATCAGAGCGAAATGGTGCTCTTTGGTCAGTTCAAAGAACATCATATAGGCCTTGGCCAGATGCAAAGATAGATTGATATACATGCGCAGCGGCATTTCTTCAAATTCTACCCGGCCTTGTTCCAGCAACACTACGGCTTCTTGCAGGAAATGTCGCTGTTCCTGACGCAGTTCACTTAAAGTCACCAGCTGTAAACGAAGATCAGCACGTTCAAGCGTTAATTCTGGCGTATTGCCTTTTAAATACAATTGGTCAGTTTCACCCAGACGTTGAATAATCTGTTTGGTCGTTAATCGCATCAACGCAATCCTCATTTCTCAATAATGGCTATATGAGGCTAAAAATTAAAATTTAAAGCGGCTAGCCGTCTTAGAGTAGTGAGGTATCACTTCTTAGCCAGGCGGTAATGGATAGGCGTTGCTGTTTAGAGATTAAAACTTCATGTAATAAATCGCTCTGGAACAGCGCCATTCGGTTCGGTTTTGGCTGGATAATATGCCACTGGCCATGTTTGTCCTGCAGGCGCAGTTCACCGCCCCAGTCCGCCTGCCATTGTTCATGTAAATAATACACACTGGAAATCATCCGGCCATTTTTATCTTGAGGATTGTCGCGGTGCAGGGCATAGAACTCACCCGCGTGATAGCAAGCGAAATGTGCTTCGACATCTTTGATACCTAAATAAAACGCGCGGTTTAAAATTTGGGAAAATTGTTGAAGGGTTTGGATGTGTAGGTGGGAAATTTGAAATTCAGGTTGTAACCAAAGAATATGATCACTACGGATGTTGTTAACGACACCATTTTGAATGGCTGCATTGCGAAATTTGTTTAAGTGGCTTAAGCATTCTTGACTCACAGCATGTTGATATTCGCTAGAATAAGCATCGTCAACAATACTAAAGCCATGTTGATCTAAATCATCTAAGATTTGATCAACATTCCAATCCCCTGGGATGATAACTGCTTCCATTTTTTCAATTCTCGATAGTGTGGTAAAAAAAGGTCCGCTATTTTAGTGCAATAATCGTTTCTGAACGAAATAGTTTTTCATGTTAAAATAGCAATTGATCTTAGGAATAATTGAAACATGAATTACCGTCACTCTTACCACGCAGGCAACTTTGCCGATGTCATGAAGCACGTTTTATTGCTTCAGTTGTTGACTCGACTGAATGCAAAAGACAAACCTTATCGCTATGTAGATACGCATGGTGGTGCAGGTAAATATGATTTGTCGACTGCCGAAGCGCAAAAATCAGGTGAGTTTTTAAACGGTATTCATCGTCTGGTTAAGCTGGATGATTCAATCAAGCGTAATGCACCTGAAGGCGTACAACAATACTTGAAAATTGTTGAAAACATGCGTGAAAACTTTGGTAAGGGTGCTTATCCGGGTTCACCGTGGTTTGCGCTAGAAGGCATGCGTGAGATTGATAAAGCGACCATTTTTGAAATGCAGCGCGATGTATTTCAGCAACTTCGTCATAATATTTTTGACAAGCGTGCGGGTTTGCATGAGCGTGATGCATACGAAGGTCTTTTAGCAGTCATTCCACCAAAAGAAAAACGTGGCCTGGTGATGATCGATCCGCCATATGAACTGGAACGTAAAGATTTTCCGCAGTTGGTTGAACTGCTGGTTGCCGCGTATAAGAAATGGCCGACAGGTGTATTCGCCGTTTGGTATCCAATTAAAGACCGTGCCATGATCGAACGCTTCGAGAAGAAAATGTTTAAGACCGGTATCCGCCGTCAACTGGTTTGTGAAGTCTGTGTATGGCCGGATGATACCCCAGTAGGCTTGAACGGTTGTGGTTTGCTGGTGATTAACCCACCTTGGAAATTCTCTGAAGATGCAGATGAAGCGTTACAGTGGTTATTCCCGCATCTTCGCATGAGTGAAAATGGTGGTCACGCTGCAGTTCGCTGGTTAGTGGGCGAATAATTTTTTCAAAGATCAGGTCATAGCTAGGATCGACAAGAATGACAAATATAAGCAAACCGGAACGTGACTCTTCAACTGAAGTGCCTTTCGATGGCATCACCTTCGAGGTGGAAGAAGAGGAGCATACCCAGGAAGGGCAAAAAGTTAAGCGTCGAGGCATCTATCTATGGCCGAACCTGATTACAACCGCAGCGTTGTTGTCAGGTTTCTACTCGATTATTGCCAGTATGAATGGTGATTTTCAGCAAGCTATTTATGCGATCTTTATTGCGGCATTACTGGATGGACTAGATGGCCGTGTGGCACGTGCCATTGGTGCACAAAGTCCGTTCGGCGAACAGTTCGATTCCCTTTCTGACATGCTGGCTTTTGGTGTGGCTCCCGCTATTTTGATGTATAGCTGGGGCTTGAGCGATTTGGGTCGTATTGGTCTGGCAGCCTGTTTTGTCTATACCGCATGTGCTGCGTTCCGTCTGGCACGTTTCAATGTGCAGATTGGTGTGGTCGATAAACGTTATTTTATCGGTGTCGCAAGTCCTCTGGCTGCCATCATGATTGTATCATTGGTCTGGGTCGGTCTGGATTTTCCAGAAATCTTTGATATTCGTGAACCTTCTCTTCAGGTCATTAATGCAGTGGTCATTATTGCGGTGGGCTTGTTGATGATTTCCAATATCAAATACTATTCATTTAAAACTGTAGAACGTAAACGGGTTCCATTTTTTGTCCTACCAATTGCCGTATTCGTCTTTGCAGCGATGACTTATAATATTCCTGTCGGCATTCTGGTCATTTCTATTCTCTATGCCTTGTCTGGTTTTATCACCACCTTTATGGCAAAAAGATCGAGTACATTATAAAAAGATAAGGAGTCTGAGATGCGGTTTCTTCAAGATTTTCTAGATCGTTCGAAACAGCTAAATCAGACTCCTGCTGTTTCACAGCACAATCTTGCCTATCATGGGCCAAACCAGAAATATAAAATTATTCATCAGGGTTTGATGATCCCCGGGCTTCCGACACCGCTCTATTATTTAAACTTTCTGAGTATTATCGGGCAACCCAATGCCCCCATGCTGGCAAACCCGAGTGCAATCGAAACCACAGCCCTAGATACCGCCACCGTGATTTGCAGTGCGAGTCCGCATATGGTGGGGCAATTGCATCACTATTCGGTCAAGCAGGACTGTCATTTTAGATCGGGTCTGTTTCAGTTTCTGGATCGGGAGCAATTGAGCGGAAGTTTTCCAAATTTTCGTTTGCAGCGTTCTGACTCGGAACTCAGTTTTGACTTAAATATTCAGACCACTCAGCTGATTTCTCATTTTACCCAAATGCGGTTTTCCTTGGCAGATCACTGGTCTTTGTTATGTCATTGTCAGGGAACGGTGAACTATAAAGCGCAGCAATATGCGATCGATGGTCTTGGAAGCTTTGAATACGCGCGGAGTTTTAACTTTCCTTATTTACCTTTGGTCTTCCTAACTTATCAAATTATTAATCTCAGTGAAAACCGGCAACTGTTGTTGGCGCAAATCCGGGATGGTTTTAATAGCATTGTTCAGTCGCGGATATATCTACGTGATTTAAAAAACATGCGGACCCAAATGTTCGATCGCAAAGTTTATTTTAAAGTTCATCGTGTTTATCCGCGTGTCACTACCCCCAATGGGCAAAGTATGTATTTGCCACGTGAATTTGAATGGTGTTATGAAAATGCAGACGGCACTTGTATCTGGGTGCAAGGCCAAAGTCGCGGAGATTTTAAATTTGGCCTGGCTGCGGGCTATGTGGGAAGTTTTAGTTATCAAGTAAAAATAAATGAACAGACCGAAAATGGGGAGGGGGGCTATTGTGAATACATAGATTGCCGACCTTTACGCTTTCAGGAACAGAATAAAACTGAAAAAAGATTAAGTCATTTATCCAATTCAGTCCCTTTACTGCTCAAGAAATAAATAAAAGCGCGATTTTTGTAGAATAAATAAACAGTCGTGATATTTTTGCTGAATTATTTAAAAATAGGGGTTGTATTGGGTTGGGAATCCTGTAGAATGCACATCCATCGGCGGTGATGAAGATCAAAACTTCTGATAAAACAGTGACTTAGTTAAGATTGACTAAGTTGGGTTTTAGAAAGAAAGTTTAAAAATAGTTTTCATTACTGGTTGACTTTCTAGAGATAGAGAGTAATATAGCCGACCTAGCTTGCTGGTGACGAATTAGCAAGAAGATCATTAAGAGATTATGAAGAACAACTTGTGTGGATTTTTACTGGTTGATCGATCGAAATTATTTTCATTGATTGATGGTAGAAATTACTCGAAGTTTATTTGAGAAATATTTGTCAGAAAATTGATGAGCCAAGATTGGCACCCTTTAAGGTGCTACATAGTATTAAACTGAAGAGTTTGATCATGGCTCAGATTGAACGCTGGCGGCAGGCTTAACACATGCAAGTCGAGCGGGGAAAGGTAGCTTGCTACCTGACCTAGCGGCGGACGGGTGAGTAATGCTTAGGAATCTGCCTATTAGTGGGGGACAACATCTCGAAAGGGATGCTAATACCGCATACGTCCTACGGGAGAAAGCAGGGGACC